>JAOUPQ010000080.1 GCA_029879765.1 Nitrospinota bacterium
TTCCCCCAGCTCTTCTTTCTTCGACTCGATAGATTTCTTTATCAAACCCTCCAGTCTTTCCTTCAGCTCCTCCAGAGTCACCGTGGCGAATTCGAACTTCTCTTCTCCGATGGTGAAGTCGTTATCTTTCTTCAGCTTCATATCCAGGGAGAAATGGAGGGCAAGGGCGTCCTTGAGCCCTTCCAGGTCCCAATCCTCCGGAACCGAGTCTTCCGGGGTCTTGGCGTCCATATCCATGTCCAGCACATCCAGGGCCATGTCTATCAACGTTTCGTGCAGCTCTTCACCGCGCATTATCATCTTACGCTGGGCATAGATGGACTCGCGCTGTTTGTTCATCACGTCGTCGTATTCCAGCAGATGCTTTCTTATGTCGAAGTTGTGCCCTTCCACCTTGCTCTGGGCGTGTTCGATCGATTTGCTCACCAGCCCCGCCTCGATCGGCTCCCCCTCTTCCATCCCCATCCGCAGCATCAACCCCGATATCCGGTCGGCGCCGAATATCCGCAGCAGGTCGTCCTCCAGCGAAAGGAAGAACCGGGAGGAGCCAGGGTCGCCCTGTCGCCCGGCCCGGCCGCGCAACTGGTTGTCTATGCGGCGAGACTCATGCCTCTCCGTGCCCAGGATATGCAGCCCCCCCGCCGCCAGCACATCTTCCCTTTCTTCCTCGCAAATAACTTTATATTCGGCCAGGGTTTTTTTATACTCTTCCTCGTCCGCCTCCTCGCCCAGGGCCTCCATCCGGGCCACTGTCAGCATTTCCGGATTGCCCCCCAGGATGATATCCGTGCCGCGGCCCGCCATGTTGGTGGCGATGGTCACCGCGCCCCGTCGCCCGGCCTGGGCTACGATCTCCGCTTCTTTTTCGTGGTGCTTGGCGTTTAGCACGTTGTGCCTTATCCCCTTCCGCTTGAGCATGGAGGAGAGTTGCTCGCTCTTTTCTATGGAGATGGTTCCCACCAGCACCGGCTGGTTGTTTTCATGGGACTCTATGATCTCCTCAATGATCGCTTTGTCCTTCTCCGCCATGGTGCGGTACACCACATCGGCATAGTCCAGCCGAACCATTTTCCGGTTGGGCGGGATCACCAGCACTTCGCGGTCGTAGGTGCTGGCGAACTCGGAAGCTTCCGTGTCGGCGGTGCCGGTCATGCCCGCCAGTTGGTTATACAGCTTGAAAAAGTTCTGGAATGTGATGGTGGCCAGGGTCTGGTTCTCGCTTTCGATCTTAACCCCTTCCTTGGCCTCAATGGCCTGATGCAGCCCATCACTCCAGCGGCGGCCCGGCATGGGCCTGCCGGTGAACTCATCCACAATCACCACCTGGCCGTTGTTGATCAGGTAGTCCACGTCCCTTTTGAACAGGGTGTGGGCCTTGAGCCCCTGCTGCACATGGTGCAGGGTTTCTATCTCCAGAGGATCGTACAGGTTCTCCACCCCCAGCGCTTTTTCCGCCAAGGCCACACCATCTTCGGTGAGCATGGCGGAGCGGGCCTTCTCATCCAGGGTGTAGAAAATGTCCTTTTTCAATAACTGGGGGATGATCCGGTTGATGATGTAATACTTGTCGGTGGCGTCTTCCGAGGCGCCGGAGATGATCAGGGGTGTTCTGGCTTCGTCGATCAGGATGGAGTCCACCTCGTCCACGATGGCGTAATTCAGCTCCCGCAGGACCAGGTCATCCAGGTAGAACTTCATGTTGTCGCGCAGATAGTCGAACCCCAGCTCGTTGTTGGTGGCATAGGTGATATGACAGCGATACGCGGCCTGCCGCTCGGCGTCGGAAAGCCCGTGCTGGATCACCCCCACGCTCATCCCCAGGAAGCGGTAGACCTTCCCCATCCATTCGGAGTCGCGCTTGGCCAGATAGTCGTTCACTGTAACCACATGCGCGCCCTTGCCGGACAGGGCGTTGAGATATACCGGCAGCGTAGCCACCAGGGTTTTTCCCTCGCCGGTTTTCATTTCGGCGATCTTCCCTTCGTGCAAAGCCGCGCCACCGAGGATCTGCACATCGAAATGCCTCATCCCCAGCGCCCGCTTGCCAGCCTCCCGCACCACGGCGAACGCTTCCGGCAATAGGCTCTCCAGCGTCTCGCCATTGGCGGCTCTTTCCATGAAAGCCGGGGTTTTGGACTTGAGTTCGTCATCGGTCAGCGCCGAGACGCTCTCCTCCAAAGCGTTGACCGCCTCCACGTAGGTGGAAAGCCTTTTTAGCTCACGTTCGTTGTGCGAGCCGAATATTTTCCTTACTATAGCGCCAAGCATGAGAATATTTTTCCAAAACGACTATTATGAATCTATCCGGCCCCTTCATCAATCCCTAATTCGGTCCGGTTTGCTTATAAACATAAGAGCGGCCCCCGGCGGAGTCAACCCAAACCCTGAAATATTTGTCCTCCCTCCCCTCATGGCGGTTGAAACCTGCGCCCAGCCGCCGTATCCTGTTGGGAGGCGCCATGCAGGCGCAGAAAGCAAGCAAGGCAGGTAGTATATATGTTCAAGGACTTTTTCATCCTGGAGAAGGCGCGCAAACGCCTGTGGTACAACTCCCTGTTCCGCTCCGGCGGCAAAAACAGCGTCCGCGCCGCCATCATCGTCACTTTGGGCGCCCTGACCATGGGGGCGGAGTATCTCTTTTTCTACAGGTTGCTGCGCTATTTCAACTCCCTGCCGGTGGATGTGGGGGAGATCCTGGTGATCCAGCTGCTCAACCTTTTGTGTCTCACCTTTTTCTCCATGCTGGTTTTCTCCAACGTGATAGCCTCCATCTCCACCATGTTCATGTCTCGGGATCTGGATTTTCTCATCTCCTCCCCGATTCCGCTGCGGGACATCTTCTTCTCCAAGTACATTATGACCATGATCAACTCCTCATGGATGGCCGCCGCGTTCTGCTTTCCGGTGTTCATCGCCTATGGCCAGACCAATTTCGCCCCATGGCTGTATTACCTTCTTATCTTCGTCCTCTTCATCCCCTTCATGGTCATCCCCTCCGGGGCGGGGATATTGATCACCATGTCGCTGATGCGTTTCTTTCCGGCCCGGCGCGCATACCAGGTGCTCTCTTTCGTGGGGGTGGCCTTTATCGTGGGGCTGGTGCTTCTGTTGCGTTTTATAGAACCGGAGAAATACCTGGGCAAGAATGTGCCGGATGAGCAGATCATAGAGTTCGTGGAAAAAATGAAAGCGCCGGACTATCCATGGCTCCCCTCCTCCATGATGGCAAGAAGCCTGCAACTGGGCTCCTATGGGGACTGGGAAAACTTCCTGGTTCAATTCGGCTATCTTTGCGCCATGGCCATCGCCAGCGTGGCGCTCTCCGCTGGGGCGGCCATGGCCATCTACTATGTCGGGTGGAGCGGCGCCTACAGCTCTTCCCGGCTCACGTCCCTGCCGCCCAGGGAGAGATGGCTCTACAGGACGATGCGGCGGTTTCTGAGGCATGTGAGCCCGGACACCAGAGCCCTGGCCATCAAGGACGTTAAACTCTTCTGGCGGGATACGGGGCAGTGGTCCCAGCTTCTGATGCTAGGCGCCCTGGTGGTGGTGTATATATTCAACGTGCGCAATCTTCCCCTGGATAATATCTACATCAGGAGCATAGTGTCCGTGGCCAACATCGGGTTGTCCGGCGTGGTGCTGGCGGCGGTGGCGGTGCGCTTTGTTTTTTCCACCACCAGCGTGGAGGGGGGCAGCTTCTGGGTGGTGCGGGCAGGCCCTGTGGGGATGGGTCGCTTTTTATGGGAAAAGTTCTTCCTGTATCTTATCCCCCTTATTTTCCTGGCGGAGGTGCTGGTGGTGACCTCCAACATCCTGCTGGGGGTGGACGCGTATGTGATGACCGTTTCCGCCGGAGCTGTCTTCTTGCTGACCCTGGGGCTCACCGGGCTGGGGGTGGGGATGGGCGCCATGTTTCCCAAGTTCGATTACGAAAATATCGCCGAAGTCGGCGCCACCACCGGCGCCATCCTGTATATGATGGTGTCCATCGTCTATGCCGGTATCTCCGTGATGATCATCGCCCACCCGGTGCGCAGGCACCTGTGGGCCATCTTCCGAAACCAGGAAAGCGATGGACCGGACATCTGGCTGGCCTACATTGCCATGGTGGCGCTCACCGCCCTTCTGATCTACTTCCCCATGACCTGGGGCAGAAGGGCCCTCGATAAAATAGAGCTGTAACTTGATTAAGTTACAGCTCTATTGTCCAGGTGATTCGTGTCAGGAGTCTGTCCGTAGCGCTGGCGAGGATGGAGGGGGCCATATAAAGCCCGGGGATCCACAGAGCCTCCTCCCCCGCCGCCAGGATCGGCATCCTGTCCCGCAGGGAGGCGGGAGTCTTTTTATCTATCAGATACTTTTTTAGCTTTTTTCGCCCGACCAGGTTCGCCGGAAGAAGGTAATCCCCCGGGCGGCGCTGACGGAAAATAGCGCCATCCGGGATTTTCTCCATGGCGGCCAACGGCTCTTCGGCGACAAACTTCTCCACCAGCCGCGCCGCAAGCGTCCCTCCCCCCACAGCCATATCCAGCGGACAATGAAACGGAATACTCTCCATCGGCGCAGGCTGGTTGCTTTTCAGGCTGAAAGTCAATCCCGCATGATCCAGCATGGCATGCAGTCCGCCGGGCAGATCCAGCTTCCTCCCCAGATGGCCTGTCGCCATCATCCGGTCCAACGCCTGCAGGTGAGGCTCCAGCAATGAAGCGGGGTCCGCTCCCACCTCTTTCGCTGCGGATTTATACACCATACCGCGCATGACGAAAGGCTCCTCCCCGGCGAAAGCGGGATTCAACGTCAGGCCCGCGGCGTCCTTGCGCCGGGTGGAGGCTGCAAGGATCACACTGGCCTGTCGCTCCACGATGCGCCCCATCTGGCCGGATAGGTTGGCCAGCCTGGCGATAGCCTCCACGGCCCCTGGGGCGACCTGCTCCATGGCGGGGATCACCCTTCTCCTGATCCGGTTGCGCAGATACTTGTCCGTCTCGTTGGTTCTGTCGGTGACAAAGCCTATCCCCTCGTGGGCCAGCCACTCCAGCAGCTCCGCCTTGCGCAGATCGATCAAGGGACGGATGAAGATATCCCTGGCCGCCGGTATCCCCCCAAAAGCCGCAGGTCCGGCGCCTCGCAGCATCCACATGATGGAGGTCTCCACCGAATCGTCCAGGGTGTGCCCGGTGGCCACCTGGGCGCTTTGCCTGGCCTGGACAATCCTGCGGAAAAAGGCGTACCGCGCGCGCCTGGCCCCCGATTGCACCTGGCTATCTGGGGGGGAAGAATCGCGCTCCATGAAAAAGGGGAGCCCCAGGGCCGAGGCGGTTTGTTCGGCGAACCTGGCGTCCTGGGCGGACTCGGCCCGCAAGGCGTGGTCAAAGTGGATAGAGATCACGGTTATTTTCAGGACAGGGGCCAGTCGGGACATGATATGCAAAAGCGCCGTGGAGTCAGGTCCGCCGGAATGAGCCACCGCCACCCGGGTTCCTGGCGCAATCAAAGAGCGCTCGGCGATGGAGCCCGCCACCGCTTGCAGAATTGGATCCTTAATCATTGGGATAAAACCGGCGCCTCGATTGTCGGGCCTATTTTATCTCGTCGATGTTTGCCCTGATTTCCTGAAAGACATCCTGGACGTTGTTGAAAGCCTTAATGACATACGGGTCCAGAGTTTTGCCCGACTCCTCCTGGATCATGGAGACGGTTTTTTCGTGAGGAAAAGCGTCTTTGTATATTCGTTTGGAGGTAAGGGCGTCGTATATGTCTGCGATGGACATGATCCTGGCCGACAGGGGTATCTCGTCGCCAGCCAAGCCATGGGGATATCCGGAGCCGTTCCACTTTTCGTGGTGGTAATATGCGATGTCGCGCCCCATGGAAAGGAAGCTGTTGTCGCCGAACATCCGCTCGGAAGAGGCCAGAGCGTCCCCCCCGATGGTGGTGTGGGTTTTCATGATTTCAAATTCTTCCTTGGTCAGCTTCCCCGGCTTTAGCAGGATATGATCCGGCACACCCACCTTGCCGATGTCGTGCAAGGGGCTGGACTGGTATATGTTGGCGATATATTCGTCGGTCAATATCCCCTCGAATTTGGGGAACCTGCGCAGCTCCTCGGAGAGGACCTTGACGTAGTTCTTGATCCTGGCCAGGTGGCCTCCAGTCTCCGGGTCGCGATACTCTGCCAGTTTGGCCAAACCGAATATGGCGCTGTCGCGGGTGAGCATGATCTCTATGGTGCGCTCCTCCACCAGTTGCTCCAGATGAGCGTTCACCCGGGATATCTCGTCCTGCAGCCTCTTGGACCGGATGATGGACCGGACCCTGGCCAGCAACTCCTCCGCCTCGATAGGCTTGGTCAGATAATCCTCAGCCCCCATATCCAGGCCCACGGCCACCTCGTCCCTGTCTCTCTGTTTTGCGGTGAGCAAAAGGATCGGCACATGCTTGGTTTTCTTGTCCCGTTTTACTTTTTTGGTGACCTGCAGCCCATCAATGTCGGGCATCATCAGATCCAGAATCACGCAGTCCAGCTCGGCGTATTTTGAATTGATGATAGACAAGGCCTCTTCGCCACCATAGGCGGTGTAAGTATTGTATCCGTTGGATGTGATTATCGAATCGAGCAGGAATACGTTGTCATGATTGTCATCGACGATCAATATGGTGGGATTGCGCCCTTCCACCCTGGGCACACCCCTTCCTTCGACCATCCCGGAAGGAGCGCTCTCCTTCCGGGAGAATATGTCAAATATATCTTTCATGGTCCTATCGCCATATTTTAATCAGAGCAACATCACGCAAAATTCCTGCACTAATTGTAATTTATTACAGTCCCACTTTTCAATCACGTTTATTTGTCCGATATTAGCCTTTCAGAAGGAATATAAACCTTCTTGCATTATATTACATGGTTACATAAACAAAAAGGGATTGATTTTCGTTTATTTTTCGTGTACATTTAAAACAGAGAACATACAGCGAAAGCTTATATGTCACGTTACAGAACATATATACATCTTGGTGTAATGGTTCGTAGTCTAATCTTTTATAAATGAGGCATCTTTGGGCAGCAAGCAAAAGACAATCATCCATGTGGATCTGGACGCCTTTTTTGTTTCCGTGGAGGAGCTTTTGAATCCTTCCCTGCGAGGAAAACCGGTGGTCGTGGGGGGAGATCCTTCCGGCCGGGGGGTGGTCAGCGCCGCTTCGTACGCTATCCGCAAGTTCGGCGTCCATTCCGGCATGCCAGCGGCCGAGGCGCGAAGGCTCTGCCCCAAGGCCATCTTCCTGCGTGGCTCCCACCATATATATTCCCGTTATTCCAGACAGGTCATGGAGATCCTGGGCCGTTTCACACCGTCGGTGGAACAGGTGAGTGTGGATGAGGCCTATCTGGACCTGACGGGATGCGAAAGGCTCCACAACGCAGGCCCAGTGGAGATCGCGCAACGGATCCACCACGCCATCCGCTCCGAGACCGGCCTGTCGGCGTCCATCGGGGTCGGCTCCGGCAGGCTTATCGCAAAAATCGCCGCCAACGCCGCAAAACCCAATGGCATGATGTGGATCAACCCGGGCCGGGAGGCCGCCTTTCTGGCGCCGTTGCCCATCGGCAGGATGCCTGGCGTCGGCCCGGTTTCCCAGCGTGAATACATGAAACTGGGAATCCGGAAAATCGGAGACCTGTTGCGGTTCGATCCGGACTTGTTGCGCCAGGTCTTTGGCAAGCATGGCGCCATCATGGCCCAGCGGGCCAGGGGGGAGGATGGGGACAGGATGGAGCGTCTGGCCGATGATGAACGGCGCGCCAAACCCCAAAGCGTCAGCCGGGAGGTCACCTACTCCACAGACACCGACGATCCGGAGCGGATCCGGGCCACCATCTCCTATCTGGCGGAGAGCGTGGGACGAAGGGTGCGCAAGGCGGGGCTGGTGTTCGACACTGTCACACTCAAGCTCCGGCGGGCAAGCTTCACCACGGCCACCAGGTCGCGGGCGTTATCACGCGCCTGTGACGCTACACCGGTGATTTACCAGACCGCTTGCGGGCTTTTAGAGCCTTTGCTGGCGGGCAATCGGGAGAGGGTGCGGCTGGTGGGGGTGGGGGTGCGCGCCATGGAGAAAAAGCCGGAGCAGATGGACCTGTTCCGCAGGGAGCAGATAGCGCGGATGGACGCGGTGCATCGGGGGATGGACCTGGCGCGGGATATGTACGGGTTCGAGAGCGCGCTGATGGCGCGGTCTATATTGCACGGGCGAGGATGAGCGAAATGGTGGAGCAGAGGGGGATCGAACCCCTGACCTCAGCATTGCGAACGCTGCGCTCTCCCAACTGAGCTACTGCCCCATCGCTGAACGGAATAATGTATCACAAAAACAGCCGGGACGGAATGGCCTTTAATGAAGATTCCCGATCATTTATCGGTTTTCCACATTATCAGTTGATTATCCAACCCGGAAGACACCCCAACTTACCGAAGCCGGGCGCCCAGATCCCTGCCCAATCCTTCCACTATTTTTTCAAAGGCGTTGCTGGCCTCCTCATCCACCAGGGTCCGGGTCTCATCGAGAAACTCCAATGAAAAGGCGACGCTTTTCTTCCCTTCGCCTATCTTGCCGCCGACGTATATGTCGAATATCTCCACTTGCCGAACCAGGCGCCCGCCATGTTTTTTTATCGCTTCGGCCAAAGACCGGGCCGTCACCGACTCATCCACCACCACGGCCAGATCTCGCTTTACCGAGGGGAATTTGGTCAGCTTCTCGCACATGGTTTTTGGCGCAGGATTGGCCGCCACCGCATCCAGATCCCACTCCATGGTGAACAGCTCCTGGTCCACCTGATAGGCTCCCAGGGTCTCGGGCCGAATCTGCCCCATGCTTCCCAGTTTGACTCCTCCGGCCAATATGTCCGCCTGGCGCTTCGGGTAGTAATACGGGTGGGATGAAGGCAGGAACGTCACCTCGCTGTAGCCCAGATGGGAGGCCATGGACTCGGCCACACCTTTCATATGAAATAAATCCCGTTTGGGCGCTCTCCCCTCCCAAAGCCCCGGGTTTGCGTTTTCCGTCAACACCACCGCCGCCATCCATCGCTCGTCGCTTTGTGTCGGGCTGGTCTGCTGGAAAACCACTCCTATCTCGAACACCGATGTCTCCCGGGTCCCCTTTATGGCGGACACCAGCCCAGGAAGAAGCGATGGGCGCATATGGGTCCATTCGGAAGTGAGCGGGTTGTCTATGGGCGCCAGCCGACGCCATGGGTGCTCCGCCGGGATCAGGAAGCGATCTATATCCGACATGGATACGAAACTGTACCGCATTCCTTCCATCAGGCCTATGGAGCAAAGATGACGGCGCAACGCCCGGCGTATCCGCAAGCTTCTGGAAAGCCCAGTCACACTCACCGGCACTTCCGGAGCGGTGGGCTTCACCTTGTCATAGCCCACAAACCGGGCCACTTCCTCCACCAGGTCGATCTCCCGCTCGATATCGAACCGGAAATGGGGAACCTCGACCATGAGCGCCTGGCCATCCGTGGAGACTTTTTCCATCTCCAGGCCGGTGAGTATCTCCTCTATCCGCTCCATTTCCACGGACACGCCCATGATAGCTTCCACCCTGGCCTGGCGTATGGTGACTTTTCTTTTTTCAATTTTCCGCGGATAGGCGTCCACCCGTCCGGCCAGCGCCTTGCCGCCGCCGAGGCTGACCATCAGACTGGCGGCCCGGTCCTGGGCGAATATAAGCCCTTCCACATCACATCCCCGCTCGAACCTATAGGACGACTCGCTTTTTATCCCCAGCCCCTTGCTGGTTCTGCGCACGGATGACGGATCGAAGAACGCCGCTTCCAGCATCACTTCGGAGGTTGTATCCTTCACCTCGGAGTTCTCCCCCCCCATCACCCCGGCCAGGGCCACAGCCCGCTTCGCGTCGGCGATCACCAGGTTATCCGGGGAGAGCTGGTGGGACTTGCCGTCGAGAGTGGTGAATCGCTCCCCGTCATTGGCCCGTCGGACAACGATCCTGCCGCCGGACACTTCCCGCAAATCAAAAGCGTGCAGCGGATGGCCCGTCTCCATCAGCACGTAGTTGGTCACATCCACCAGGTTGTTGATGGCGCGCACCCCCACCGCCGCCAGCCGACGTCGCATCCAGAATGGCGATTTTGCCGCGGTAAGCCCGGTGATCACCCTTCCGGTGTATCGCGGGCAAAGATCGGGCGCCTCTATCTGGACATCTATTTTATCAGAGGATCTGGCTTGGGGATCCTCATCCAACGAGGTATCCGGCATCCGCAGAGGGGTTCCGGTGGTCGCCGCCAATTCCCTGGCGATACCGATCATGCTGAGGCAGTCGCCCCGGTTGGGGGTCAGGTCCACCTCCAGAACGGTATCGCACACCTCATACATATCGCCGAAGCTCGCCCCCGGCGCCAGCCCATCTTCCAGGGTCATGATCCCGTCATGGTCGGTGGATAACATAAGCTCCGACTCGGAACAGATCATCCCCTCCGACACCTGGCCGCGCACTTTTCGTTTTTCTATCTTCATCCCATCCGGCAGCGCCGCCCCCACCCGGGCCACCACCACGGTCTGGCCCGCGCCCACATTCGGCGCCCCGCACACGATATCCAGCGTGGCTTCCCCCACGTCCACCTTGCATAGGGAGAGCTTGTCCGCATTGGGATGGGATTCTTTGGAAAGCACCTTGCCGATGACCATCCCCTGATACCATCCGCGCCGGTCGTCAACGATGCTTGTCTCCAGCCCCAGGTCGGTCAGCAATACGGCGATATTCTCCGGGCTAAGGCCGGTGGGGATCAATTCCTCCATCCACTTGACAGATATCAGCATGGCGCTATCCCTTTCCCGCTCATCTAAACTGCCCCAGGAATCTGGGGTCGTTTTCAAACAGCAGCCGGATATCGTCGATACCATATTTGAGCATGGCTATTCTTTC
>JAOUPQ010000081.1 GCA_029879765.1 Nitrospinota bacterium
TTTCGCCGATACCGCATCCCATTTGCTATGGTCAAGGGTGTTCCTCTGACCCAGGCGCCTCTTGCCAAGGCCGCATTATCGATCTTCGTGGCGGTAGACTCCGGATACGCCCGCGAAGATGTTCTTTGGATCATAAGCTCGTCATACTTCATGAAATTCGAGAAACTGGACGCCGACGAGGCCAGAAGGCTGTACATCGGCGCTGGGTTGATAAGCGGGCCTCCATCGGAATGGAAAAGCCGCATGAAGGCCGCCATCGACCGGCTGGAGCAAAAAGAGCGTCCCCCCGCCATGGAGATCGCCTCCGTCACAGTGGAATTGCTGGAAAAGCTGGAGCGGCTGAAGACCAGTGGCGCGCCGATGGAGTTCATGGACAGGTACACCTCCCTGTTGCGATGGCTCGGGTTGGGGATTCCGGCCTGGACGAACGAGCCTGCGGATAGCCATCATCTTTTCCGGGACAGCCATTCCCTCTCCCTTCTCATGGATATTATCGATGAAGCCACGGAAGACACGAAAAGCATTGGGCAAGCCGGGGGGAGAGTGGGGTATGGGCGGATGCGCGATATTCTGGTGAAATCCCTCGATTCATCCTCGTTGCCGGAGCCTGGCTCGGCGGATATGAACCGCGCCCAGATCCTGAACGTTTTCGACGCGGTGGGGGTGGGGGCCAAAGTGGTGTTCATATGCGGCCTGCACGAGGGGGAGTTCCCCCAGGGGGGGAGGGCTGGCGCCATACTCACCGACATGGAAAAGGAGCGGTTCAACAAATTACATTTCCAGGCCCTGATAGCGCGCATTCCGGAGCTTCGGAAGGGGCGAAAGGTTTTCGACTCTCCATCGGACAAATGGATGGAGGAATCGCTGCTGTTCTTCCAGGCGATCCGCGCCGCCGAAGAAAGGCTGTATCTAAGCTACAGCATCCAGGAGCTGGACGGCTCTCCTTTGATGCGCTCCCTGTTTGTGGATGATATGCTCGACACCCTTTTCCCAGCCATGGAAATGGGGGAAAGGGAAAACAAAATCACCAAAGGGCCATCGCTGGCCATCGCCAGGCCACCGGACCAACTGGACGATCCGGAAGAAGCCCGGATGAAACTGCTGCGGGACCTGTTCGCCGAACAAGGGGAGCCAGGGGAACTGGAGGAGCGGGTGGCGGCAGTGGCGGGGGATGCGGGAGAGTGGAACAGGTTCCTCCGTCTCGTTTCCCTCTCCTCCATGGAGCGGGGGAGGGATTCCTATTTCGCCGCCATGGATAAGGAGCAGAAGGCAATCCTGGGGGGTGTCTATTCCGGCGCCTTGATCGCAGCGGCGCCGCTGGTCCGGCAGATTGTGGTGGTGCGCAGGGAAGGGCGATACAGCCCCACTGCTTTGGAGGCCTATGGTCAATGCCCATACCGCTACTTTGCCGGGCGAATCCTGGGGCTGGACCCGGAAAAGACCCCGGATCTGCAACTGGAGGCCAGCGAAACAGGCTCCATGGTTCATCAGATACTGGAGAATTTCTATCACCATCTTATCGAGCGAAAAAAACTTCCAATAACGAACACAGCTTCCGAGCGTACCATATTGCATAAGGAGGCGGAGAAAGTCTTCGCCAATTGGCGCAAGGATGGCATGCTGCCGGAGGAGGCGGTGTGGGCGCCGGAGATGGAGCGGATCATGGCCATGCTAAACCGATGGCTGGAGGCGGAAGCCTGGGACCAGGGGAAGAGCGGCTTCACCCCTGCGGCGGTGGAATTGGCCTTTGAATTCTCCTGGCGCAAAAAAACCGCCCACGAGCCTTTCATGCTGATGGTTGAATGCGGTGGGGTGCGATACTTCACCGGCAGCATCGACCGCCTGGACGTAAACCAGAAGGACGCCGCCATACGCATTGTCGATTACAAGCTTGGCGCCAATGCCGGCAAGTATAAGGAGATGCTCAAACCGGCGAATATGGGCAAACGCTCTTTCCAACCCCCCATATACGCCTTGCTGGGGCGCAAGTGGGCGCTGGAGAACGGGCTGATGAAGGATATAAAAAATGTGGCCGCCAGCTATCGCCTGTTGAGTGTCGTCGAGCCTGGGGATGCCTATGTGACGGCAGGTTTCGGGGGAGGAAAAAACAGGACGGAATTCATGGATGGCAAGTTTCTGGGGGCTGGCGATG
The DNA here is from genome assembly GCA_029879765.1 of Nitrospinota bacterium. Lineage (GTDB taxonomy): Bacteria > Nitrospinota_A > UBA7883 > UBA7883 > UBA7883 > JAOUMU01. The sequence continues at coordinate 2,153 of JAOUPQ010000081.1, forward strand.
GCGCCGAGTCCACCGAAGGGACCTTCGAGAACCTAGCCACAGGGATGATGGGACGGCTGGAGAATGGAAACTTCCAGGTGGATCCTCTGGATTGCGATTACTGCAACTTTCCCGGCCTGTGCCGCTATATCGCCGCGCCCAGGGGGGAGGGGGGAGAGGACTGATGGATGACGTCCTGGGGAAGATAAGGGATTGCCGGACCGATATCGCTGTGCGGGCTGGCGCCGGCGCAGGGAAGACCACCGCCCTGGTGGAAAAATATATGGCGGAGTTGTTGACTCCCCGAGATGAGGGCTACTACGGCGTGGACAGGATCGCCGCCATCACCTTCACTGAAAAGGCCGCCGCGGAAATGAGCGGACGGGTGCGCCAAAAACTTACGGAGAAGATCGAGCAGCTGCGCCAGGAAACCAGGGCGGCCGGATCCTCGGCCAACCTGTTGGTGGAGCGGAGCGAGTGGAGCCAGCAGCGCAGGTTGCTAAACCACCTGGTTCGTCAGCGGCAGATGATTAAAAGCGCCTATATATCCACGATCCACGCCTTCTGCGCCAGGCTTTTGTGGGAGAACCCATTGGCGGCGGGGGTGGACCCAGGATTCTCCGTGATGAGCGAGGTGGACTCCAGAGCCACGTTGGAGACCTGCGCCGTGGAGACCATATTGATCAGGTTGCGACGCGCCGACAGCGCAACCATCCGGCTGGCCAGGGATCATGGCTTCCGGGGCCTGGGGCGGGGGCAGGGGCTGGTGGATAGGGTCATGTGGATCATACCGCTGCTCCGGGCCGCCAACATGACTCCCAAAAAGCTGGAGCGGCTTCATACGCAAAACCTGGATCGGCTTCGTGAGGAAATTCCGGCAAACGCGGAGACCAGGCTGAGGCAATTATGCCAGACGTTCCTTGACCTTTCCCAGCGCGGGATTGAGTATAAGTTTGCCCAGACATTGATTGAAATCAATAACCGCTTTGGCTCCGGAGAGGGTATCGACGCGGCCAGCGCGGGGCGAGCCCTGGAGCAGGCCGATAAACTGGAAAAGGGAGTGCTGGGCAGGAAAACATATCTGGAGGGGAAAAACGATTTCGCCGAAAGCCTGGAAGCGGCGCTGCTGGCAAAGATGGTCTATGGCGTAGTCGTGGAAACCGCGGCCGCGGATGAGGTCAAGGCCTTCGCCGACCTGTTGCAAGATGTGATGGCCAGCTACGCCCGATCAAAGGAGAGCCGCTCCCTTTTGGATTACAACGACCTGCAGGAGAAGGCCAGGGATCTTCTGGTTAATTCCAAACCCACGCTGGATGAATACAGGGCCCGTCTTGCCCGAGTGCTTATCGACGAGTTTCAGGATACGGACAAGCTGCAGGCCTATATTATAAACCTGCTGGCGCCGCCGGGGGAGGGGAGGCTTTTTTTCGTGGGGGATCTGAAGCAATCGATATACAGCTTCCGCGGGGCGGACCCTGGCGTGTTCGTGGAGCAATCGAGCCAGGTGGTCCAGGATGGCGGTGAGGAATATTTCCTGGTGGAGAGCCGACGGGCCACCCCGATGCTGACCGAATTCTTCAATGTGTTCTTCTCCCGCCTGATGTCTGACGGCAAAGGGGGAGAGGGGGGAGGATTCCATCCGAAGAAGGACAGGCTGGTGGCTGTCCGGGACGGGAAGGGGGTGGATTCTGCGGTCTGTCGTATAGCAATAGAGGCCGAAGGGATCGACCAGGCTCGGGTATTGGAGGCGCGCGCTGTGGCGCAGGAGATGAGAAGGCTGGTGGAGGAGCAGGTGATGGTGGCTGGCGCCCAGGGCCAGACCCGACCCGTCAAGTTCTCCGATATGGCGCTGTTGCTGCGTTCGTTTTCCAAACATGAAATATACGAAACCGCCATGAGGCGGGCGGGAGTTCCGTTCCAGGTGGTGAAGGGGAGGGGCTTTTATGACTGTCAGGAGATAAAGGACCTGGCGAATATGCTTTTCCATATCGGGCGTCCGGCGGACAAACTGGCTATGGTCTCCGTTCTGCGCTCCCCTCTGGTCGGGTTGAAAGACGAGACCATCCTGCGGCTGTTTTATGATGAAGAGGGGGACCCGATAAAAAATCCATTGCCGATGAAGATGGAGAGGATACCAGAAACCATAGAAGAAGTTGAGCGAGAGAGGCTGGGGGAATTCGTCCGTATGTCCGCCCGGTGGCGGCGGATGTGGGACAGGGTGGGAGTGTCGGAACTTCTGGAGATGATCCTGGACGATACGGGATATGGCGCCGTAATGATGAGCAGGCAAAATGGAGAGAGAATCCTGGCCAATATCTTCAAGCTGATAGAGCTTGCCCGCACATTCGAAAAAGACTGGTCCCAGGGATTTGTCAACTTCACCGCCAGGCTGGACAACATGATCTCCACCCAGATGGACGAGGCGAAGGCGGATATCGCGGCGGGGGAGGAGGATGTGGCGCTGATGATGACAGTGCACCAGAGCAAGGGGTTGGAGTTTCCAGTGGTTTTCCTGGGGGATGTGGGTTTTGGAAAGATCCATCAGGGGGGGCATATGGTCTTTTCCCCTAAGGCTGGCCTGGGTGTGAAGGTCCATGACCTGGTTTCCGGCTCTTGGCGGGCAGGGCCGGTTTATGACGAGGTTCGCCGGACTTTGAATGAGGACCGGCAGGAGGAGATGAAGCGCCTGTTATACGTGGCCATGACCCGCGCCAGGGACAGGTTGATACTCAGCGGCCCTGCGGGAAAAAACGGCGGCGGGGAATGGGTGAAGTGGATCAACAGAATATGTGATGAGGAAAAGCTGGTTTTGGAGGCTCCTCCCCAGCCCTTGACCGATATCGAAATAAGCAGTGGGAAACCGGAGGATTCCCCATTGGTCCAATCTATCCTGCAAGGCTCGGGGCCGGTAGCGCGGGAACGTATCGAAAGAACTCCTTGTCCGCCGGAGCGGGCGCAGCTGCGAGTCTCTGTCACAGCGCTGGCGGATTTTCACAAATGCAGCCGGATGTATTATCAGCAAAGCATGGGGGACACACGGGAGATTTCATCCGGGATGTCGACAGGAGGCGGTGAAGCCGATACCGTGGCCCTGGGCTCACTGGTTCATCGGGCCTTGGAGACAGCGCCCCTCGGCATGGGGAATACATCGGATGGGCTGGCGGATACAGTTCGCCACACCCTCTTGGGTCAGGAGGAAAAAGTGGTGGCATCGACCCTGCGCAATATCCTTGGGGTTTTCCAGGCGGCGCCTTTGGATGGCCTAAAGCTGGTGGATCCTGGCGCGATAATGAGAGAAGTTCCACTGGCCATGAAAATCGAGGGGGAGGAGATGGATCTGGTGGTTCATGGGGCCTCGGATATCATATGGTTCGATGGGCAGAAATGGAACATGGTGGACTACAAGCACACCCTCCGGCCAAAGGATGAGGGACGACATCTGTTCCAGGTGCGGCTATACGCCCTGGCCCTGATGGAGGCCAGGAAGGCGGAGCGGATGGAGGTGGCTGTGGTGTATCTGAAGGAGAAGAGGAATCCGGCGACATGCTGGACAATTCCCCGGGAGGATCTGGAGGCTATACGGGACGAGGCGCTGCAGGTGGCGGGAGAGCTTCATCGGATGGAGGGGAAGCCGATGGAGGAGTGGAAGAAACAGGACACGGAGTTTTGTCGACGGGTGGAGTGCCGATTCATGAAAACGTGTTGGGAAAATCAGGCGAGCTGACCGTCAGTTGAGGTTGGCGAATTTACCGTTCTTTGTGATAGCATCCCGGCAGCCGGAGTCCTGGGCCTTGGAGGCCGCCTTGGCCAGCGACATCTCCGCCTCTTCAATCTCGCTGTGGGCCAGCAGGACGGCGGCGTATTCGATCTTGCCGCGGACTTTATTCTTATGCTCGCTTTTGCACTGGTTGTTCCGGATATCCACCAAGATCTGGATCCATTTGTCCAGTTCCTCGCGGCTTTGGGCGGAGGCGTTGGCTCCGGAGAACAGGGCGCCGACAATCAAGGCAAACAGGGCCACCCGGCTCAAGGATTTCACAGATAAAATGTTCATCTTACAGCCCGAACTTTCCGGCCCTGTCTGTGCAAAAGATTCCGGATGGGCCCTGGGCCGGGATCCTGGTTATCACCTCGAAGGTCTTTGTATCATACACCAGCACGGAGTTGTCCGCATAGCTGGAGACATAGGCCACCATCCCCTTGAGGGCGAAATGGAGGTGGAACACTTTACCTCCCGGCGTTAATGTCTTGATCACTTTCCGGCTGTCCACATCCACCACATCCACCGTGTCGTGATATTTTCCCATGGCGTAGTTTATCCAGATCTGTCTCTGGTCCGGCCGCACCACGGCGAATATGGGATGCGCCCGCAGCTCGATGGTGTCCACGGTTTTCCAGGTGGCCGCGTCGATCACCGCCAGCCCCTCGCCCCCCACTATCGGGGCGAACAGATAGCCTCCAGCGTCGAACCATCCCTCCAGGTGGGGCACTTTGAGCACCGGCATTTCGCCGGAGAGGTCTCCCCGGGCCGGAAGGGGGATCTTCTCCACCTTATCCATCCGCCAAAGGTCCAGCACCCCCATCCATGGGGAGAGGAAAAAGCCCGCCACATAGCGTCTGGCGTCGGGGGTCAAAAATCCATCGTAAGGCTCGGCGCCCACGTCGTCGAATTTTTTGATCACGGGGAAATCGGCCTTGCCCGCGTCGATGACCAGCACTGAATCGTTTTCCATATCGGCGAATACCAGCAGGTTGTCCGGCGCGTCCACCAGCCCCACGGTCTTGCCGCCGGTGGGGATGGTCTTGGCTATCTTGAAGTCGGAGTCGCGTACTATCACCACTCCCGGTGGTTTGTATTGGCTGACGGCGATATGGCGGCCATCCTGGGTGACGGCCAGGCCCACGGCGGAAGAGCCGGTCTTCACCTGGGCTGTAAGCTTTAATTGAATAAGATCCACCTTGCTAAGCAGGCTGTCCCGGCTGATCACATAGGCGTAGCGGCCATCCCGGGAGAAGGCTATGGAGGCGTGTTGCAGGACTCCCAACCCCTCCACTCGGCCAAGGATCTTATGATCCTGGGTGGAATCCACCACCAGCACGGAGCCTTTTTCCCTTTCGATGATCACCATCAGGGCGCCAGTACCCCATTCGCCGGCATACAGAGGAGAGGCGGCCACTATGGCAAGGCCCACCGCCATGGCTTTAAGCGAACGCATGGCTCTCCGTGGGCTGTATCTCTTCGTCGGTGAGGTAGCATGCAGGATCGGATCCCCACAAGTCTTCGCCCATCCTCTGGGCGCGGACCCTGGTGGAGCCGCCACATATGGACAGCCATTTGCAGTTTCCGCATCTGCCGTTGAACTCCTGGGGTCGTTTTCGCAGCCTGGCCAGGGTGGGATCCGGGTTTTGAAACCAGATTTCCCCGAAGGATTTCTCCGCCACGTTGCCCAGGTTCAAAAAAGACATCAGCGGGTCTGGATGAACCGCTCCTCGGGCGTCTATGTTGGCCACGCCGATTCCGGCGCTGGCGCCACCTGCCTGCTTCAGGACTTCCATCAGTTTATCGGCGGCGGCGGGATAGTCCCTGGCCACCCGCATGTACAGATACACGGCGTCGGCGTCGTTGTTGCCGGTGACCAGTTCCGGGCTGTCCCCCTTTTTGGCGTATTCCACCGCCTTGTCCAGGATCAGGTCCATAAGTTTTCTTGTGTTCTCTTTGGTCAGGTCAAATTCCTTCAGCCCGTTGCCGCGGCCGCTGTAGACCAGGTGGGAGAAATAGAGTTTGTCCGCCTTGAGCTCTTCGGCCAGGGCGAACATGCCGTCCACATCGCCGATGTTCATTTTTGTTATGGTGTAGCGCACCCCCGCCTTCAACCCGGCGGCCTTCACATTGCGCACCCCTTCCACAGCTTTGTCGAAAGAGCCAGGCTGGCCCCGGAACTTGTCGTGGACATCTCCCAGCCCGTCCAGACTGACCCCTACATAGGAGAACCCCACGCTGGCGATCTTATCCACGGCGGCTTTGTCGAAGAGGGTGCCGTTGGAGGAAAGGGATGTGATGACACCCAATTGGACAAGACGCTCGGCGATCTGGAAGATATCCTTGCGGTACAGGGGCTCCCCGCCGGAAAGAACCACCATCTTGACGCCGGCCTCGGCCATGTCATCGGCGGTCTTGAGCGCCTGATCCAGGGTAAGCTCCCCGGAAAATTGGCGGGGCTGGGCGGCGGCGTAGCAGTGGACGCATGTGAGGTTGCAATTGCGAGTGAGGTTCCAGATGACGATAGGGGCTTTGGCGCCCACGCTCCCCCCGCGGCCATGGAGAACCCTGGTGGTCCGGCTGCCATTGGCCGGGGCGCCGGTTACGGCGGCGCTTATCAACGTGGATATCCTCAGCATTTTTCCCTCACTCCTTAAAGCTTATTATATATTCGGTCACCGCGTCCAGTTGTTCTTCGGACAATGGAATGGTGGGCATGGAGTTTCGCCTGTATCCAAGAGTCTTGAACATGGACGATGGCGCCTGGATGTGGGAGCGGATCTGATCCCGAGAGCGGATGGAAGCGATCTCCGCGAAGGAAGGGCCGAATGCGTCGAATTTCTGGTGATGGCATCCCATGCAGGATTCCTGGTATATGAATTGGCCTTTTGCCCCGTGAGAGGCCAGCTTTCTGGCGGGAGGCGCCCAGGATGAGGACGGGGCCGGGGCCGGGATGGCGCCCTGATCCCCATCGAACGCATGGTCGGGGAAGGTTTTGTTCATGGAGTTGTATTTCCCCTTGGGGGTGTTGAACGGGATCGAAGTCACCGGCGCCAGGGTTTGCGAATGGAAGATCATGACCGAGCCGTTCACCTCCGGTATGGAGATCAGCGCGAAATTACCCCTGGCGCTAAACTCCACATGCTCCGCTTGATGACCTGGCAAGGGGGTGATGTATTTCACTGTCTTGAAGTCCGCCTTGTCTATCAGGGCGATCTTCTCCGAGTTGGTTCCCGCCCAGATATACGGGGTGAAGGAATGGGTGCGGACGAAAAATCCGGCGCCCACGATGGGAACCCGGGAGACGACCTTGAGCTTGTCGATGGAGATAATGGTCACTTCCGCCTTTTTGATATGGTTCAGGGCGGCGAAAAGCTCTCCCCCTTTGGCGAAAAACACTGCCGAAGCCAGATGGGGGAATCCCCCCGCCGGGAATGTGGCCAGCGTCTTCTGGGTTCTGTAGTCGAAGACGTACATCTTTTCTCCATCCCGTCTTGCGGCGATCATCAGGTTCTTGCGCGGGCTTATGGAAATGTCCTCAAAAGGCTCTGGAGTCTTTATCTTTTTTATGGCGAAGGGCGGCTTGGCCTCTATCAGCCAGATCTCCGATTTGTCCCGGAAAGTGAGAAGGAAAGAGTTATCCTCGTACAGTCCATAAATCCCTCCCACGGTCCCATCGATCTTTATTTCATGGGCGGGTGTCATGTCCGACGTGAACAGCACCACGTTGGAGGGCAGGTTGTTGGCCACGGCGATGAAATTATCATCCTTGGAAATGGCGATGGCCCTGGAGCTGACGCCGACTTTCATTTGAATCTCGCCTCGCAGGGATCTTAGATCGAAGCTTGTGACCTTGCCATCCCTGGCTATGGAGAATACGCGGCCGAGGTTGTGGGTGAACTTGAGCCCACCGTGGACGGCGCCCACGTAGTATGAGGCAAAGACCCTGGGGGGGTTGCCGGAGAGCACCGCCAGCTTGCGGGTTCCCCTCTCCACCACCATGATGACTTCCTGGAGGTCCTGGATCCTCTTTGCCCTGGGGGCGTATTCCACCACCACTTCTTTTCGGCTCTGGGCCATGTCAATGTTGGTCCATTCCACCTTTCCCACCGGAGTCTGGATATATTTGGCCAGAGCTGCGATTTTTTCCGCTGGCAAAACCTCGCGAAACGGGGGCATCTGGGTGGCCGGGAGGCCATCGGCTATGACATCCGTCAATTGATTTTCGTTGGTTTTGGAAAAATGCCCCGGAATCAGCGGCGGACCGGTGAAACCAAGCCTGTCCTGGCGATGGCACGGGGCGCAGAATTTCGTGTAGTCCTCCTCGACGGAGGTTGTGGCGGTGGCGGCTATATCAGGAGCAGCAAAAGAGATTGAGATGGCCAACGCGAAGAACAGGCGTACAACGTTGCCGTTCATGGCTATACCTTTATATTAAAATGGCAGGCGCCCGTGGTCCGGACGCCTGCCTGTGTGAAATCGTAAAGAGACGTCTACTAGTAAATGTCGTGCATCGTGTTATACACGTTGAACTTACCAGTGGGGGTGACCAGACCTTTGATCCGCTTCTTGATCTTGCGGGTCTTGTCATCAAAGATAACGACTTCGCCATCTTTGGCCCAGATGCTAACCCACATCTCATCCCCCTCCTTGTTGTATTCCATATGCACAACACGGGCTTTGGGATCGTCTGTGAGCTTGATCATCTTGGCAGGCTCATCCAGGTTGTTGATGTCAAGGACACCAATGCTCTGGTGGGTAGCCAGGTCAACGTTCAAGGTGAAGTCCACCCAGAGGTTTTTGCTCTTCGGATGGGTCTTGATGAACAATCCGCCAGAGCCGGCCGCCAGCTCGATAGAGCGAACAACCTTCCAGGCGTTGTCCGGATGACCTTCAGGATCGGTGCCCCATACGGAAACCAGGCCCTCGCCGATGTGAACGGTGGAGTGCACAGGTCCATATTTGGGATCGTCAAAGTTGGCGCCACGGCCGGGGTGCGGCTTGGTG
>JAOUPQ010000316.1 GCA_029879765.1 Nitrospinota bacterium
GAAAAGCCACTTTCGTTGATTAACCGCGCTCATTTATCTGTCTGACAAAAGAAAAGGAAACATCATCGGATCCAGGATTTTATGACCGTCCTTAGGAAGCGGAAACCATACACCAGGTTCTTCCCTTTTTTGCTTTCGCCGCTTATCCTTCGGGAAATGTGGATCGGCTCCTCCTGGATCCGCAGCCCAGCCTTGGCCGCCACGATGATAAGCTCCGCCGTGTGGTACTGTTCCTGAACCAGGGTCAGCTTGCCGATGGCTTCCAGCCGGAAGGCCCGAAAGCCGGAGGAGCAGTCGGTGATATTCGTCCCCATCAGGGCGTTGATTATCCAGTTGAACACATGCACGCCCGCCCAGCGCACCACCGAATCCTTCTCCCGGGTCCCCAGCACCCGGGAGCCGACGATAATATCCGCCCGATCCTCCATGATGGGCGCCACCAGCCGTTCGATCTCCTCGGGCTGATGCTGGCCGTCGGCGTCCATGGTCACCAGCACCTTGGGCCGCAGGATCGCGGCCACGTCATACCCCAGACGCAGGGCCGCCCCGCCCCCCCTGTTGAAAGGATTGCGCACCGCCATGGCGCCGCTTTCTTTGGCGGCGCCCCAGGTGTCATCCCGGCTCCCGTCATCGATCACCAGGGTCATGGCCGGAGCCCCGGCTATGGTGGTGGGGATGCGGGGGATCACCTTGCGCAGGTTCTCCTCCTCGTCCATGGCCGGCATCAGGATCAGCGTCCCCCCTTCCAGCGATGGCGCTCCCGGCGCCGGGCTGTAGGACTCCTTGGCCACCACCCGCACCAGGTTGTCGAACTGGATGCGCAGCCGCTCGTTCTTCGCCCGCTCGTCCATGAACAAAAACCACAGCGCCGCGGTGGAGAGGATCAGCAGGGTTATCAGCCTGCCCCCCTGGGTCTGTTTCATATGGAAAAGATCGCTGGGGATATTGGCCAACTGGGGAAAGAGGGAGACGGACAAGGCCAAACCGCCGGTGATGATCATCAGTATGTCGGATCCTCGCTCGCCGCTGTCCGCCCGCAGGCGGCGAAAGCCCATGAATACGGCGGCCAGGCCAGCGGCTATTCCCGCCAGCCTCAATGCGGATATTTCAAACATTTCAAAAGCCGAGATAAATTAAAGAAAGACGGCGCCGGGCCGTGATACGGTAAATCATTATACGTAATTTTCCTCACGATATCCGTTTCTGTTGCCCCAAGGCGCCGAACGACATGCACACGACGGCGCATACGGCGAAAAACAGACCCCACGCCGCCATGGTGGCATTCGATCCGATGGCCGCTCCGGGAGTCTGGGGAAAGAGATCCGCCAGATCCCCCACCCACCTAAAAGTGAACATGGGGTGATGGGTGACGAACCACTTTCCCGGCTCGCCGATCAGGAAAATAGTCTGGGCCAGCCCCGCAGCCAGGAACATACCCATGATCCACAGCGCCCTGGGCCGGGGGCCTGTTTCCATCCATGCGGCCAAGGCGGGGAACGACAGCCATAGAAGAGCCATGTTGAACCGACCGGCGGGACCCACCCCCCCCGTGTTGTCCGGATACGCCGCGGATATCAGCGCCAGCGTCAGGAGAATGGAAATGCCCAGCGCCGCGCCCACGGTTTTCCCCTTCCCCTCCCGGAGCCAGCTCCAGAAGGCCGGGATCGCCAGGGCAAAGACCGGCGCCTGGAACAGGATTCCCCGGTCCATCCCCAGCAATGCGGAAAGCAGACCCAGATGGGCCGTGGAGAGGGATATGGGGCTGCGGGGGCTGTGATACACCGGCCAGGGAACGCCGAAGCGGACGTAGTAATATCGCATCAGGGCCACGGCGCTGAAACCCAAAATAACCAGGCTGACCGTTTTCCAATGCCACCTGGGCGCCAGAGCCAGCGCGGCCAGCCCCAGAATGAAAGCGGAAGGGATGGCTCTGTCCGAAAACCATGGCAGCGCGGCCAGAAGCGCCGAGGCCGCCACCACCCTGGCTGGTGTGGGCCGCCGCAGAAGCAGCGCCGCCGCCATGGCCATCAGGGGGAACACGGAATCGGGGGAGGCCTGGCTTGTGTAGAATATCGAGGGAGGAGAGAGGCCCATGGCCAGGGCTATGGCCAGCACGGGCCATGGCTTCATTCCATCGGCCAATAGCGCCCATACGCCCACCGCCAGGAGGGCCGCCCAGGCGACGGAGACAATGAAGTAGGACCACCATCGCATCTTCTCCGGAAAAAACGCCGCCGGGCTGATGAGCGCGCTCAGGCCGGGGCGATGGATAAGAAGCTGTTTCTCCTTCCATTCCTCCGGGTCCACATCTTTCATGCGGGGGGCGAACCTTTGGAAGTTTTTCAGGCTGCCATGAAACGCCGGAGGATAATCGGGCATGTTGAACAGCGTCTTGCCGACGCCGCTTTTCACATTGTTGTAAAGGTTCAGGTCGCCGTCGAAAGCCAGGCTGTGGGCCGCCAGCATATATTCCGGCTCGTCCCCGCCCAGCATGTAATGTTTTTCCGGGCCGTCGGCGCTATATGGCACAAGGCTTCCGCGGACGAACCATGCCCCAATGGACATCACGATGAACACCGCCACTGCCGCCCGCCCGGGGGTGGCGAAGATGGGGAAAAGGAGGGCGCCAACTTTGTCTACTCCTGCGCGTGCTTTGCGGACGACACTCCCGGCCCATGGATGGCGGGCGACCTCTTTGAAAAAGAAAAATCCCAGCGCCAAGGCCGCCAGCAATGCGGTGATGGACAGAGAGCCGACTTTTGGCCGGACCACCACCCGCTCAATCGCCGCCCAGGATCCCTGGACTGATCGGATCACCAGCCTGCGGTCATCTGCCCCTTCGGAAGCTGGCAGGGTGGCCACGAGGCAGGATCGGGTTCCTTCGTCGGCCCACAATCCGGCTATCCTTCCCCCACCTTTGGGGACGGTTTTTCGGGTGGTGGCCTTGCCCCTGGCGATTTCCAGC
>JAOUPQ010000317.1 GCA_029879765.1 Nitrospinota bacterium
GTGGCCACGGCAGAGTAGCCCGGGGCGTTCCCCCCGTCGAACACTACCAAGGTTTTCATAAGTCTCTATTCCCCCTGTTGATAAATAAACTCTTCCCCGTGGCCAAACCGGGCGGTTGGGGTCTTCGGGATAACAGACCGCTCTTTTCCTCCTGGCTGGCGCCCATGATTATTTTACATCAGCCGGGATTGTTGTATACGCTGTGAATGATTTACCACAAACCGTCAGGAAATGTTAAAATAACGGGTTTTAAATCATAGAAGTCATGGATATACGAAACTTTTCCATCATAGCCCATATCGACCATGGTAAATCGACCCTGGCCGACCGGCTGCTCCAGCTCACCGGCGCCATCAGCGACAGGGAGATGAAGCAGCAGGCTCTCGACTCCATGGATATCGAGCGGGAGCGTGGGATCACCATCAAGGCCCAGACCGCCCGGCTCAACTATACGGCCAAGGATGGCAAAAAATATGTGCTCAACCTGATAGACACCCCGGGGCATGTGGATTTCACATACGAGGTCAGCCGGTCGCTGGCCGCATGTGAAGGGGCCATATTGGTGGTGGACGCCACCCAGGGGATCGAGGCGCAGACCCTGGCCAATGTGAACCTGGCGTTGGAAAACGACCTTATCATGATCCCCGTCATCAACAAGGTGGATCTTCCCGCCGCGGATGTGGAATCGGTTTCCAGACAGATTGAGGAGGTGATCGGGCTTCCCGCCGAGGAAATCATCGCCGTCTCCGCCAAGAGCGGCCTCAATATGGAAGCGGTGCTGGAGGCGATCGTGGAGCGGATCCCTCCGCCGGAAAGAAAGCTGAACACCCCACCCAGGGCCCTGCTGCTCGATTCCTGGTACGACACATACCAGGGGGTGGTCATTCTGGCCCGGGTTATGGAGGGGGAGCTGAAAACCGGGGACCTGATCAAGTTCATGGCCACCGGAGCCCAGTATGAGATCGACAAGCTCGGCGTGTTCACTCCCAAAGCCGTGCCGGTGAAAAGCCTGCAGGCGGGCGAGGTGGGCTTTATCAGCGCCGCCATCAGGACGGTTTCCGACGCCAAGGTGGGGGATACCATAACCCTGGCCAAGGGAGGCGCCAGCGAGCCGTTGCCCGGTTTCAACGAGGCAAAGCCCATGGTGTTCTCCGGGCTATATCCGGTGGACAGCGACGACTATGAAAGATTGCGCGATGCCCTGGGGAAGCTGCGGCTCAACGATTCCTCTTTCCATTTTCTTCCGGAAACCTCCATGGCGCTGGGGTTCGGGTTCCGCTGCGGCTTTCTGGGCTTGCTGCACATGGGGATAATCCGGGAGCGGCTGGAGCGCGAATTCAACCTGGAGCTTATCTCCACGGCGCCGTCGGTGGCGTACCGGGTCACCATGAACGACGGCGAAGTGCTCATCGTGGACAACCCGGCCAAGCTGCCGGAGCCGAACCTGCGCAGGTCCATCGAAGAGCCTTATATGGAGCTGACCATCATCTGTCCGGACGAATTCATCGGCGCGGTGATGTCCATTGTGCGGGAAAGACGCGGCGAGCAGAAGAGCATGGAGTTCATCTCGCCCAAGCGGGTGAAGTTCGTTTTCCTGACTCCCCTCAACGAAGTGGTGATGGACTTCTTCGACAAGCTCAAAAGCTTGACCCGGGGATACGCCAGCATGGACTATGAGTATCACGGATACCGGGCGGCGCAGCTGGTGAAGCTGGACCTTCTGGTGAACGGCGAGCCCCTGGATACCTTGTCGTGTATTGTGCACAGGGACAAGGCCCATCAATTCGGCCGCGAGCTGACGGACAAGATGCGCAAGCTGATCCCTCGGCAGATGTTTGACGTGGCGGTGCAGGCGGCCATCGGCGGCAAGATCGTAAGCCGCGCCGATGTGAAGGCGATGCGCAAGAATGTGCTGGCAAAGTGTTATGGGGGGGATATCACCCGCAAGCGCAAGCTTCTGGAAAAACAGAAGGAAGGAAAGAAAAGAATGAAAAGCGTTGGCCGGGTGGAGATCCCCCAGGAAGCCTTTTTGGCCATGCTCAAAAGCGATAGCGTGTAGGGCAGGAAATGAGCAATGCGGATGTGAAGGCCTCGCCCAAGGAAGCGGCGATGGAAGAGGACGCCCACGAAACGTCAGGGGTGTTGGAGTTTTTAAAAGCGGTGGCCATCGCCCTGGCGCTGGCGCTTTTCATCCGCACATTCATGTTCCAGCCATTCAAGATTCCCTCAGAATCGATGGTGCCTACTCTTCTGGTGGGGGACCATCTGCTGGTGAACAAGATGGTGTATCTGCTCAACGACCCGGAACGGGGAGATATTGTGGTTTTCCGCCCCCCCCACGAGCCGGACAAGGATTTCGTGAAGAGGATTATCGGCCTGCCGGGGGAGACCATTTTGCTCCGGAACAACGTCGTGCATGTGGACGGCAAGGCCATCGACGAGCCATGGGCCATATATGAATCGCATCACGGCTATCCGGGGATGGGGGACTTTGGGCCTGTCCGTGTGCCGGAAGGGAAGCTGTTTATGATGGGGGACAACCGCCACAACAGCCAGGACTCCCGGGTGTGGGGTTTTCTGGATAAAAGCGCCATCCACGGCAAGGCGTTTATCATCCACTGGTCCTGGACCGGCCATGGAGTGGGCGTCCGCTTTAACAGGGTCGGCAAGCTTCTTTAGGCCATCATAGACGGCTTTCCATGGTGAAGCCGCCCCTTGCGCCATCTTCTTATACCCGGCGATTCCCCGAAGTCAAGATTCAGGATGACAAGCGCCCAGGGTTCGATGTATCATTCTCTCTTCGGGCGGTTAACTCAGCGGGAGAGTGCCACCTTCACACGGTGGAAGCCACTGGTTCGATCCCAGTACCGCCCACCATTTTTTTTCTGACGCGGGTTGCGGTCAAGCGTATCTAATCTTCGTTCCATCCATCCCTCTCTTCGGCTATACTATCGCC
>JAOUPQ010000318.1 GCA_029879765.1 Nitrospinota bacterium
CAGCGCGTATACGGCGCCGGGGGATAGCGGGTGGGTTTTCCCATCATCCAGATTTTCGATCGAACCCGCCCCTTCGATGCAATAGACCGCCTCCAGGTGGTTGCGGTAATGCAGACGCAGCTCTTCACCTGCATGGCAGACAGTGTCGTGGAGAGAGAACCCCATCCCGTCCCTGGCCAGCAGCAGACGGCGGGAGCGCCACCCTGGGCCGGTCACATCCCGTTGCTCGTCTCCCTCGATCTCGGCCAGGCTTCGCACAATCATCGCGCTTCCCCCACCAGGGAGGATCTGCGGACCACATTATCCTGTCTTGGGGCGCCCAATACGCTGGAAACGGCGTCATGGAGAATATCGATCCCCTCCTCCAGCAGATGGTGGTCTATAATCAACGGGGGTAGAAGCTTGACCACAGCGTCGCCTGTTCCCGAGGTTTCGATGATAAGCCCATCCTTCAGGGAGGCCCTGGCCACTTTCCCGGCGTTTTCCGCATTGGCAAACTCCAGCCCCTGCAGCAAGCCTCGACCTTTCCGGATAACCTTGCCCGGGTGTTCGCCTGAAATCTTTTCCAGACGCTTGGAGATATAGTCCGCCTTTTCCATGATCGATTTCTGGAAGGCGTTGTCGCTCCAATATTTGCGGATCATCTCCGTCGCGGCGACAAAGGCCAGGTTGTTTCCCCGGAAAGTGCCGTTATGCTCCCCCGGTTTCCACTTGTCCAGCTCCGGCTTGAGCAGGACGATGGATAATGGCAGCCCCATCCCCCCCAGGGACTTGGACAGCAACACCATATCCGGCACGATCCCGGCGGATTCGAAAGAGAAGAAAGCACCCGCTCTCCCCACTCCCGCCTGGATGTCATCCACTATAAGAAGCATGTTATTTTCATCGCAAAGCTGGCGCAGGTCCTTGAGCCATTTCTCGCTGGCCACGTTTGCGCCCCCTTCCCCCTGGATTGTTTCCACGATCACGGCGGCAGGCAAGCCCAGGCCACTGCTGGAATCGGCCAGGTATCGGCGAAAAACGTCTATGGTATCGACTTGCTCGCCCAAAAACTGGTCATAGGGCATGAACATCACGTTGGATAGCTCCACCCCGGAAGCGTTGCGGAAATGGCTGTTCCCTGTGGCCGCCAGCGACCCGAGGGAAACACCATGAAACCCGTTGGTGAAGGAGACAATGGTTTTTCGTCCTGTGACTTTTCTGGCCAGCTTGAAAGCCGCTTCCACAGCGTTGGTTCCCGTGGGGCCGGTAAACTGAATCTTGTAATCCAGCCCCCGTGGTTTCAGGATCAACTTTTCCAGCGTTTCAATAAAATCCTTTTTGGCTGTGGTATGCATGTCCAGTCCATGCACTATTCCATCCCGTTCCAGATACGCCATCACAGCGTCCTTTATGGAGGGATTGTTGTGGCCATAATTAAGTGTCCCCGCCCCGCTCAGGAAATCGAGATATTTCTTCCCTTTATCGTCATACAAAAATGCCCCCTTGGCCCGGTTGAACAGAATGGGAAACGAGCGGCAATAACTTCTGATATTCGATTCTTTTTCTTTAAAAACATTTAATTCCATTGGCAATATCCTCCCTTTGGAGTTACAGATTTCATTTTAATGGACCTATGACCAGCAATGGCTCGTCGTCGTGGTCTCCACCGGGAAACAATTCCCGGCCATACCCCGCCCGCTCCGTCAATGGAACGCCCAACCTTCTGGCCAGGGAACGGAACAGAGAACGGCTGCTTTCATTTCCCGGAGAGACTGTGGTGTGCAATTCCGTGATACCGGCTGTTTCCTTCCGGGCCAGCAATTCATCCAGCATCCTCCCGGCCAGCCCCATGCCCCGGAATGAAGGGTCCACCACCACCTGCCATACAAAGAGAACTCCTGGAGTGGATGGAACAAGGTATGCGGAGATAAAACCGATGATCAGCTCCTGGCGCCTGGCTGTCACACATGTATTTCGAAAATGATCAGCCAGAAGGATGTATGAGTAAGCGGAATTCTGGTCAAGAGGAGGGGAATTTCTGACAAGATCCCAGATTTGAGCCGCATCCTGGGGAGCGGGAGAAGAAAAGGTCGCAGAATCCAACTCGCTACTCAATAAACCGCCAACATAGGTCACTTCATTTATTTATCATTTTGTTTTTACTTTGTCCACAATACATTATTCGATAGTACACATCAAGCATTTCTTGTCTGTACAACCACTATATAGCTTTATCTTTTTGTATTTATTGACTATTTCTTTTCTATGTCCATCAGAAATATTCCATTCGCATCAATATACTTTTCCATTCTGTTCCAATCATTAGTTCAAGCCACCTCGCGTCTGGTGTAGAATAGACACCAACATAAACATCACTTGTAGTCCAGAGAACCAGATGCATGGAAAATATTCCGATGACGTGCTGATCGCCATCCGCAAGATCATCCGAGCGATAGATATTCATTCAAGAAGACTTCTGCAGAAATATGGTCTCACGGGGCCACAGCTGGTCATTCTGTCCGAAATCACCCGCGAAGAAAAAAGCACTATCTCCCAGATCGCTTCCCGGGCTTCCCTGAGCCAG
This sequence comes from Nitrospinota bacterium, assembly GCA_029879765.1. GTDB lineage: Bacteria > Nitrospinota_A > UBA7883 > UBA7883 > UBA7883 > JAOUMU01. The sequence goes on from JAOUPQ010000318.1 coordinate 2,567, forward strand.
GGAACGGTGACCAGTATCATTGACCGGCTGGAGAAAAGGGGATTTGTCGTCCGGGCACGGTCGGACAACGACAGACGAAAAGTGATGGTTTACGCCACCGAGCAGGGTTTGCGGATTATCGCCTCCAGGCCTTCCCTTATCCAGGAGCGATTCGTGGCCAGGTTCGATATCCTGGAGGATTGGGAAAAGACCCAGATCCTCTCTTCGCTGAACAGGGTGGTGACCATGATGCAGGTTCCTGAAGATATGAGTGATTCGGCCCCGCTTTTGGCGTCGGGCTCCCTGTCGGTTTCTCCGGAGAGCGCCAAGGCCTACCTGGGTGAAGAGACGGAAGAAGATATCCGAGAGGGACAGGAGCCTTGAGGGCGGCCTCTACCCGCC
>JAOUPQ010000082.1 GCA_029879765.1 Nitrospinota bacterium
CATGGGCAGCAGCCCGCAATTTCCATCATCATTCCCGCTTTCGAAGAAACAGGCCTGCAAAACATAGCCGCGACCTTCGCCGACGAGGGCGGGGTGGAGCTGGTGTTCGCCCTGGCTCCCGACGACAGAATCAGCAAGCCGCCCATGGGCGCGAAAGTGGCCCATGCTCCCAAAGGGCGGGCCAGCCAGATGAATGCGGGCGCCTGGGCCAGCAGTGGCCAGATCCTCCTTTTCCTCCATGCGGATACCCGCATCCCCCCGGAATCCCTGGCCCTGGTCCGCCACACTCTGGCGCGGCCCAACGTGGCGGCGGGGGCGTATTCGTTGCGGGTGGAGGGCGCCGGGATATGGTACAAATTCATTTCAACGGGCGCCAATCTGCGAAGCCGATGGCTGGGGATGCCCTTCGGGGACCAGGCCATTTTCATGACCAGAGACGTATTCCACCAGATCGGCGGCTATGAGCCGATCCCCATCCTGGAGGATGTGAGGATTGTGGAGGCGGCGGCGCGGTATGGAAAAATCGCCGTTCTGCCTGCTCAGGCCTCCACCTCGGCGAGGAGATGGGAAACCAGGGGCCGATACGCCACATGGCTACGCCATTGGGGGATAATGATCGCCTACAAACTGGGGGTGGCGCCGCAGACCCTGGCCCGCTGGTTCGCCCGCTAGCTTCAGTTTCCCGCGCGCTCTTTTCCGAACACCTGGCTGGAAAAAGCTGCCACGATGCTGGGCGAATCCCAGTCTCCCGGGCCGATAAGGTGGTGGGTCACGACCCCCTCGGGGCTGATTATATATGTCTCCGGAACCCCGGTGATTTTATATTCCGCCGCCACTGTCTGCTTGGGATCCATCCCCACGGGAAAGGTGAGGCCAAGCTCCTTGATGAACTTTTCCACCTCTTCGGGTTTTTCATCGATGCTGATGGTGATCATTTCAAAAGCTCCCCCCGCCAGCTTCTCCGCCAGCCTTTGCATGGAGGGCATTTCTTCTCGGCAGGGGGCGCACCATGTGGCCCAGATATTCAGAAATACAAGTTTCCCTTTGTAGTCCGCCAGCCGCAGGGTTCCCCCATCGATGGTGGGCAAAGTGAAGTCCGGCGCGATCTTGCCTTGCATAGGCGCCTGGGCGCTCGCTCCCCCGTGGCCTTCGGCCTGGGACGCGGGCTTAAGAGGCTCCAGCCTGCTCTTTTCGATCTTCCAGAAAACGCTGACCGATAAAAGGGCGAAAGTCATGAAAACAAAGGAGCCCCACTTCAGATAATCGCCAGGGCCGGAGTTTGTGGGAAACGAATCTTCTTGCATACTCAATTTTTCCGCCAAGGACATACTTCTCGTTTTTCAGAGGAAACGGTGTCGGCCGACCTTGGACTCAAGAGAAAACAACTAAAACGGGAGCCAGCCGCGCCATGGGGCTGGCTCCCTGGATAACATGGTCAGTTGACTTCAGGATTTTTATACAACTTCTCGATATTCTGCAGGACTTCCTGAAGATCCTCCGGCAGACCGCCCGGGACCTGGAAATTCACTGGCTTGATGGTTTTCAGCTTGTGCTTCAGGGCTTCGATCTCGTTTCGCACCACGATGGTGTCTATCATTACCCTAAGATCGCTCTTTGTGTTGTCTGGCACTTCGTTGTTCAATATGCCGCGAACCTGGTCCGAATATATTCGCTCCACCTGAAGCTTGCTCTCGGACCGCACCGAGGCGATATGAAGGCCATCGGGCCGTAAAGCAGAGATCATGCCGATAAGAACAGGCTTGTCGCCCTTCTTGACATCCAATTCGCCTATCTTTGTTCCGCTGTGATAAATGGAGACTTTCCCTTCCAAAAGCCTGTAAATAAAATACCCAGGCAAGCTCCTCTCCAGGAATATCCATTGTCCCTGCTCTATAGTCTCAACGCTCATAATTTCCTTTCCCTTCCACTTAGTAGCTAATTTGCAAATCTCCCCATAGGCGTTAGATGTTAATAATTGCGGGCGGGGATTGTCAAGCTGTATATGCTGTTTGATGGAACGACAGCCAAAGCCGGATATTCCCGGCCCGTTTTTCCTCTTTCACCCGTGTGATCCGGTTATGGGAGCCGGTTCTGTCGCAATCCCCCCTGCAACTATCTTCCTCTCGGCAGCATTGGTTTATTCGGAGGGGCGCGCGTCCTCCAGCAGCTGGGTCATGCGGTCTTTCCCCGCCAACTTAAGCTTTTTTATACGTTTAAATTCCAAATCCTCCTCGGGCGTCAAAAACTTCTTCTGCTGGAACTCCTCCAGCACAGACTCATAATGAAGATGGTCAGTATATAGCTTCTTGTACTCCTCGTTTTCGTCCAACAGCTTCTGCTCGGTTGTGTCAACTGGGTTGGTGGTCATTTTACCCTCCATATAATGGTTGTGTTTTTCCAGATCCACCCTGCGTCAACTCCGCCTGGGACCTGCCGATATATTCCGGCGACGGAGATTGGCCGAATGACTCTCCTTTTTCCAGCCGCCAAAAGGCCAGCATGGCGGCGGCGGCGGCGATGGGCATGGCCTTTTGCGCTATATCCACAGCGCCTTCCGCATTTTTCCTTATCTTCGCTATTTCCTCCTCAAACCCCTCACCTATCAAAACAAGGGGCAATCCCCCCCCTTGCCCGGCCAGGTTCTCCACGGGCGCCTCCACCGGCCCATGAACCAGCTCCGGAGCGCCCCCGGTTTTGCGGTAAGTGGCGGAATAAACTATCCCTTTTCTTGCTTTGGAAACCGCAGTAATCGGACCATCTACGGCAGGGGCGGCCATCGCCAAAGCCTCCAGCGTCCCAACGGCGCCCACCCGGGCGCCCGTGGCGTCCGCCAGCCCGTATGCTGTGGCCATGGCGGCCCTTATCCCGGTGAAGGAGCCGGGACCACGGGTTACGCAAATATGGCTTATATCTTCCGCCGAAATTGAATATTCCCGGAATCCTTCCGAGACCATGCGCAGGACATCGCGCGATATGGAAGCCTTGGGCGACCCAACCTTGCTAAAAAGAACAAGACCCTCCCGCGCCACAGCCACACTCGGCTCGGACAGCGCACCATCTATTCCCAGGATCAGCATTCCTAGCTCGATTGACTTCCCGGTTTATAAAATATGGATCTTTCAGTTCCATAATAACCAGATGCAAGCCGTCTTGCAACCACCAACCCCTAACCTATTGATCCTTTACGGGATTTTGCTCGGACGGCCCTTTCTTTTCCTTATCATCTCGACTATCCACCACTCTGGAGCCAGCCTCATCGGCAGGATCCTCGGGCGTCAGCCAGCCAGCCCCCATTCCCAGCCCGGTCATGAACTCCATCCTGTCGCGCCGCGCTATCTTCTTGGCCTCAACCAGGGCCTCTTCGGCGTCCTTGATTTCCCTATCGGTTTCCTTGATCTCGTCGATGGTCTTTTTCACCCCGGCGTCACTTTCCCCGATGGGGCTGGGGGAGGAGTAGACGACTTTCCCCAACCGGGAGAAAAGATCGCTTCTTTTATTGGCGAAACCGATAATGCGGATCTTCAACATAACCACTTCCCAGAAGAAACGCGCCTGCCTGGCCAGAAATCCTCCGATTTCACTCGCTTTATTCATAAGGCACATCTTGGTTCCAACAACTTCCGTCCCGGAGGCCGATCACTGTGATCCGCTGGATACATATTCCTCGGATTCAGGGTTGGCAGATTCGGCGGCCGCCACAGCCTTCAGCTCCTCCAGCTCCGCCATCACCTGGGCTATATCATCGCGCAGCCGTCCGGCTTCTTCCGTAAGTTTCGGATCACCAAAAGCTTGCACCTTCTCCAAAGCTATGATGCTCCTCCCCAGCTCGGCGTTCATCATGGTCAGCTCGATCGTGCTTTTCTTTTCCACAGGCTTGGGGGGTTCGGGCGCCCCGCTCAAGGAAAGAATGGTCAATTGGGCTTTCATGCTATCCAGCCTTGCGGTGACATCCTTCTGGTACATGTAGAAATATACCGACACCACCACCAACGCCGCCAGGGAGATAATAGCCACCACCGTTCCGCCGGAGTATCCAGCGGGCTCCGACGAAAGATCCCCCTTTTTCTGCTCGGCGATCTTTTCCGCCATCCGTTCCGCCATCCGGTCCCATGGATCGGCCACCTGGGGCGCGGGAGCTTTTTTCTCTCTGGGCGCCTCTTCTGCTTGCTCCGGTTCCCGGGGTTCCGGTTCCGTTACTTTCTTTTCCACATTTCCTCCTTCCGAAACATCCCTTGCGGGTGCGTTCTGCTCCGGCTCCTGCTGGGGGGCGGGAGTGCTTTCCGGCTCGGTTTTTACGATCTCCAACCCCAGTTTTCGGCCAGGCTGGCCTGAATCACCAGTAGTTTTTCCGATATCATCCACCATGGTCCTCCACCATTTTCAGGTGTTGTCCAAGCCTGGCAGCCCCCCTTCAATATATGGAGATAGTCCAGCTACTTGAATCCTATTAGAGCGCCGCCTGAACGTCAAGGCGAAAAGAAGGTAAAACAACCCCCCTTCCTACTCCAGCAGGCTTTCGCCTGTCATCCTTGCCCCTTGATATTGCGCTATCAGTCTCGGCACTGTGGGCGCCACGTCTTTCAGAGCCTCCCCTTCCTACTCCAGCAGGCTTTCGCCTGTCATCTCTTCCGGCTGAGGTATCCCCATCAGCTTCAGCACTGTGGGCGCCACGTCTTTCAGCGCCCCCCCTTCGCGAAGCTTCATTCCTGTTCCACCCAGGTAATACAATGGCACCGGGTTGGTGGTGTGCGCGGTCATCGGTTTTCCGTTGTCATCCACCATACATTCGATATTCCCGTGATCGGAAGTGATGATCAGTTCCGAGCCTGCTTCTTTGCATGCCTCCAATATCCGGCCCACTTCTTTATCCACAGTCTCCACCGCCGCCACGGCCGCTTCCCACACACCGGTGTGCCCCACCATGTCGCCATTTGCCAGATTGGCCACTATCAGCGGATACTTGCCCGATTTCACCGCCCCGATCACTGAGTCAGCCACTTTTTTGCAACTCATCTGCGGTTTCATGTCATAGGTGCGGACCTTCGGGGAAGGGATAAGCTTCCTCTCTTCGCCAGGATTCGGTGTTTCCACGCCGCCGTTGAAAAAGAATGTCACATGGGCGTATTTTTCCGTCTCCGCCGTCCGGAACTGGGTCATTCCATGCTCCGCCAACACCTCCCCCAGGCCGTTTTCAATGGGGTGGGAGTCGAAAACCACCGGCAGGGGGAACCGGGCGTCGTACTCTGTCAAACAGGTGACATCAATCCTGGGCAAGGCGCCCCGGTGGAATTCGGCAAAGGAAGGATCGTATAGGGTCCGGACGATCTGGCGCATCCGGTCCGCCCTGAAGTTGAACATCAAAACCTCGTCCCCGTCCATGATCCATCCGACAGGCGCGCCATTTTCCGTTATCAGGCTCGGCTCTATAAACTCATCGGTGATCCCGCGGGAGTAGTTGTCCTCCATCACGGCGACAGCGGAGCTGTATTCCGCACCCCTGTGGTGGACCAGCAGATCGAAAGCCTTGCTGGTGCGCTCCCAGCGGTTGTCCCGGTCCATGGCGTAAAACCGGCCCTGGATCGAGGCTATCCTGCCGGCGCCGATGATTTTCATCTGCTCCTCCAGCGCCTTTATATAACCCAGGCCAGAGTCGGGCGGGGTGTCCCGTCCATCCATGAAGCAGTGGACGAATATCTTGCTTATCCTGCGGCCTTTGGCCATTTTCAGCAACGCCACCAGATGGTCCAGGTGGCTGTGGACGCCGCCATCGGAGACCAGGCCAAGCAGGTGGACGGAGGTCTCTTTGCTGGCGGCGCTATCGAAGACGCTGCAGATGCCGCTGTTTTCGAAAAAAGACCCCTCCTCAATGGCGCGGCTGACCCGCAAAAGCTCCTGATACACAACCCGCCCGGAGCCCATATTCAGGTGGCCCACTTCGGAATTTCCCATCTGCCCTTTTGGAAGGCCCACATCCTCGCCCGAAGCCTGGATCAATGTTTTTGGAACTTCCTTGTCCAGCCGATCGAACACAGGAGTGGCGCCTTGGGCGATGGCGTTCCAATCCTTGTTGTCAGAATGGCCCCATCCGTCAAGAATCAGGAGAACAGCATTTTTAGACATTTTCTTATATTTCGTGAGATTTGCATTTAACTCTACTAAAGCCTCGGGTTTGCGTCAACAATAAGCCGTACTGTCGGGATACTTATTCTCTTCAACGCCTTATGCGCAGGTATACGCCACCGAGCCGGACCATGGATCTTCCCAACCATGAAGCAAGGCGCCACCCCGCCGTCCTGAAATATTACACATCTTTAATTCTCCTGCTTCCCCTTCTTTAATGGGAATCAAAATAATTCGGTATTTTCCGCTCTTTTTTTTCCTATTTATTCATTTTTCGTATAGAATTTACGCTGTTTAACCTCATTGGGATTCCCATGGATATTGGTGAAATCAAAAAACTGATTAAGCTTTTCGAGTCCAGCGCCCTTTCTGAGCTGGAACTGGAGCAAGAAGGGCATCGGATTCTTCTGCGTCAGGGCGCCGTCATTCATAGCGCTGGCGCCTATGCGCCCCCGGCCGTTGTCAGCGATGGGCCCATCGGGCAAGAAAGCGCCCCGGCGCCCACTGCCAACCCCGCGCCCAAAACCGCCGTGGAAGAGATCAAACTCACAGGCCACGTGATTCCGTCCCCCATGGTGGGGACATTTTTCCGGGCGCCGTCCCCCACTTCGCCCCCCTATGTGGATGTAGGGGATCATGTGCGCAAAGGCCAGGTTCTCTGTCTGGTGGAAGCGATGAAGCTGATGAACGAGATAGAATCGGACATCGATGGCAAAATCACCCGCATCCTCCAGGAAAACGGCAAACCGGTGGAATATGGCCAGCCGCTTTTCGAAATCTCTCCGGCATAGGGGCTGACGGACTCCTGTATGTTCAAGAAAATACTCATCGCCAACCGCGGTGAAATAGCCATCCGGATCATTCGCGCCTGCAAAGAGCTGGGGATCGGCACTGTGGCGGTGCATTCCACCGCCGACGAAAACTCGCTGCATGTCCGGTTCGCCGATGAATCGGTGTGCATAGGACCGCCGGAATCGAGCAAAAGCTATCTCAACATCCCCGCCATCATCAGCGCCGCGGAGATCACCGGTGTGGACGCGCTGCATCCCGGCTATGGGTTTTTGGCGGAAAACGCCAATTTCGCCGAGATCTGCGCATCCTGCAAGATAAAATTCCTTGGCCCGTCGGCGGAGCAGATCAGGCAGATGGGGGACAAGGCTTCCGCCAGGGAACTGGCCAAGAAAGCCGGTGTTCCGGTCATTCCCGGCTCTGATGGGAAACTGGCCTCCGTGGATGAAGGGATAGAGGCTGTGAAAGCCATCGGCTATCCGGTCATCATCAAAGCCACCGCCGGAGGCGGCGGACGGGGAATGCGCGTGGTTCGCTCCGATGTGGAGCTGCGCAGCGCCTTCGAGATGGTCCGCTCCGAAGCTGCCGCGGCTTTTGGCGACCCGGACGTCTATATTGAAAAGTTTATCGAGAATCCGAAGCATATCGAAGTGCAGGTGATGGCCGACTCTCATGGGAACGTGATCCATCTGGGAGAGCGGGAATGCTCCATGCAGCGCCGCCACCAGAAACTGGTGGAAGAGGCCCCCTCCCCCTTCATGGATCGCAAGACCATGGCTATCATCGCAGGCCACGCGGTGTCCCTGGCCAGCGCCATAGGATATGAGAGCCTGGGTACCCTGGAGTTTTTATCCGACGGTAAAAACTTCTATTTTATCGAGATGAACACCCGCATCCAGGTGGAGCATACCGTCACCGAGGAGATCACCGGCCTGGACCTGGTGAAGGAACAGATCCGCATCGCCGCCGGTGAAAGACTGCGCATAAGGCAGGAGGATGTGACTTTCCTGGGCCATTCCATAGAATGCCGCGTGAACGCCGAGGATCCATTCAAGTTCACCCCCAGCCCAGGCAGAATCACCGGGCTGAACATCCCCGGAGGACCCGGCGTGCGGGTGGACACCGCCTTGTATAACGACGCAGTGATTCAGCCGTATTACGAATCGCTGGTGGCCAAGTTGATCGTCCATGGGATAGACAGGGAAGAAGCGCTGGCCAAGATGATCCGGGCGCTCTCCGAGTTCCACATCGCCGGAATAAAAACCACTATCCCGCTGCTGGTGAAGATCATGGAGTCGGAGGAATTCAAGACCGGCAACTACTTCACCAACACCATGGACCGGATCATAGCGGAGATCTGATGGAGCTGTTCCTCATCGGCACGGGTACCTGCTCGCCGGTGAAGGATAGAACCCCCGCCTGCTATTTCCTGCGGGCGGGAACCTCCCGAATCATCATCGACCCCGGCCCCGGAGCCGTCCACCGGATCGCCCAGCGCGGACTGGACGCCATGGATGTGGACGCCATATTCCTCTCCCACCACCACCTGGACCATAGCGCGGACGTGGCGCCTTGGCTCTTCTCATACAAGTATTGCCTGGGACCGGATAGCGCCCAAAGCGCCCAGCCCAGACGCGACCCGTTGATCGTGGCTCCGGAGGGATTCGGGAAGGTTTATGAAGGGCTGGTGGACACGTACGGGAAGATGCTCCTTTCCGATGACTACAAGGTGCGGATCGAGGAGGTGAACCGGACCGAGTGGCAATGGCCCGGCGGGCTGTCATTTCGCTCCATCCCCATGCTCCACTTCATCCCCTCGGTGGGCTACCTGTTCAAAAAGCATGATGGCCCGGCCCTGGCCTATTCCGGTGACACCGGGTTCTGCGAAGAGCTGGTGGAGCTGGCGTCGATGGCGGACGCGCTGCTGGTGGAATGCTCCCTGCCGGACGAGCGGCGGATGGAGGGGCATATGACCCCGTCGGACATAGCGCGGGTGGGAATTGAATCCGGTGTAAAAAAACTGATCCTGACCCATTTTTACCCGATGATGAACCCGCAAGCGGCGGTGGAAACGATCCGCGCGGCAGGATACCCGGGGGAGATCATCGCCGGAGAAGACGGGATGATGGCGCAGATTTAGGGAGAGGAAAATTCCCATTCCCACTCATATTCCCCCCATCCTCCCCTCCACTCTCTCCAGCAGCGTCTGGTCATAGGGGGACAGCGGCTCCGGGCTCGTCTTCAGCTTCTCCATAAGCTCGGCCGCTTTTTCCGTCTCTCCCCCAAGGTGGCGCCCATAGGCCAGGTAGATAAAACCAGTGGCGGAGTTCCGCAGTTTATCCAGAGGCTTGTCACTATGGACCTGCTTCTCCAGAATGGCCATCGCTTCGTCGGTTTTCCCACTTTCCATCAGCGCCGCGCCCCGCATCACCATAGCCTCATGCATCCCCACCAGGCTTTTGCTCGCCGCCTCCGAATACTCCAACGCCTTTTCGATCGCCTCATTGGATCCATCGAAAAGCCACACCGCCGCCAGGTTCAACCGCAGCATGGCGCCGGTCAGGGCTGGCGGGGGGCCGTTCCCCAGGGCGGCCTCCAATATCTCCCTCGCCTCCGCGCATTTCCCCTGGGATATCAGGGCGGAGGCCAGGTTGTTCATCAGCATCCGGGAGCGGGGAAAGGGAACAAGTCCCTCCCGGAAGGCGCTTTCCGCTCCGGCGTAGTCGTCTTTCCACAACAGCTCCACTCCCCGGTTCAGATACGCGGCGGCCATGAAATCCTCCAGGTCCACATCATCCATGAAGGGAATACGCAGAAGCTGGCGCCCATCGCTGGGGTATGGCGTTCCCAGCGCCAGGGAGGTGAAGGGAAACAGGCTTACACCGATCATGAACAGGTTCACACCGGTGAATACGTGGGGAAGATATATACCGATCCCTTCCAGCGTTTCGGACCATGCGCTGTTCATGGCCCATATCCCCGCCCCCACCGCCAACGCGTTGGCCATCATGCCTCCCGCGATCATGGCGAAAAGCCTTGGCCGGAATCTGCCGCCGGGGGATTTGCCGGGATAGGTCAATCCGCCAGCCAGGCGGGCGTGGAAGACCAGTTCCGTTCCGAGAAGGTGAAGCTTCATGATCTCCCGCCCGAACCCGATCTGGACTTTTATGATCTCGATCCCCGCAGTCTTGCCCGCCAGCGCATGCCCCAGCTCGTGGATCAATATACCCAGATAGAAGCTTCCGACCCCCAGAGCCATGTTGATCGCCACAGCCACGATCTTCTGCGGCGGAAACCATTCCTTCAAAGGCTGCCCATCCGGCAGGATGCCTAAGTAATAGATAGCGACCAGAAACAGGGCCATAGCCCATTCCAGCGCTCCTGTCTTTTTCATGGCTGTCCGCAAATCATGGTCATTCCGCTCACTTCCCTACAGCGCCCCCAGACGACCGAACTTATGGTTGCAGGCGCGGCAGAGCCACACCGGGGCGTCTTCATCAATCACGCAGCCGCCCAAAACCGCCTTCCCCTCCTCCATTTCCCGCATCATTTCCGTCCCTGGCATTCCATACCTTATGGGGAGGATATCATCGGCGCCACACTCGGGGCATGGGGGAGTATCCAGATCATCCATGGGGCCTCCTTTATATTTCTCTCGTATATAAACGGTCTGTATCTTTCGTTCCATACCGGGTTTGATTTTACCAGTTTCAGCCAATAGATGTAGGAATGACCGGGCTTTATCTTCAGGAATGGGACAGACTGGCGGGGGGGATCCCTCCGGCCAAATCCAATTCGCCCCAGGGGACCGATTGATGATAAAATCGAACGCTTATATGTAAATCCACCAAATCTGGGAGATACAATGGAATTTCCGCAATACAGGCCCCGCA
>JAOUPQ010000319.1 GCA_029879765.1 Nitrospinota bacterium
TATTTCTTACTGGATCAAATTATTGACATACATCCCCCCCTCCCATGATCACGCAGGAGATACACACTATATATCTGATTGATTATACGAATAATACATCCTTACGCCAAGCGCCAGACGTACCCGGACAGCTGATCATTATGTATCGTTACGAGGACATTACCAGAATCGCGAGGATACCGCCAGTATGCGCAGAACGGACAATCCTGGCGCCCTGCGCTGTAAGCATTACCATCGCAATAAATATTTTCGCATAACCGCCGATTGATGGGAAAAAACCCCTTGCGCTCTCTGCCGCTTCCTTACACCTGCCCCAGGCTCGCCAGTTCCTCTTCCAGCATCGCCATCAATCCCCCCAGCACTTCCTGGGAAAAGTCGAAGCGGATCCCGGCCGCCTCGAACAGGTCCGGCGCCGGGGCCGAGCCGCCTCTGGCCAGGGCGTCCAGATATTTATCCACCACCCGGCGCGGGTTGATGAATTCGGCAGCCTCCTGGCTCAATTTGCTCGATGATCCGATGGCGTGGCTGATCTCCTCATGGATCATGGTCTGGGCGCGGTGGTTGTTGTATATCTGCAAAGCCCCCAGTTGGGCGATGGCGTATTCGATGTAATAGAAGGGGACCTCGAAGATGTGCAGCTGCCGGTGCCAGAGGCTGGGCAGGGCGCCTTCGGTGGCGTTGGACCAGTCCAGCCCCGCGCCGAATCGCTGATAAAGCTCCACCCATTTGGCGTCCCTTTCGGCGTGGGAGTGGCCGGGGTGTGTGTATAGCCAATGCTGGAAGGCGTCCACTATCGCCACCCATCCGAAAATATCCACCACATGGCGCAGATGCTCGGCCCTGGCGCGGTTCTTCTGTTCCTCGTTATCGTAAAAGGGGTCCAGCTGCCTGCCGCCCAAAAGCTCCATGGACATGGAGGCCACCTCGGAAAACTCCATGGCGGCGTGGCGATACCAGGTCAGCGGCTGGGTCCGGCTCTGCAGAGTGTGGAACGCGTGCCCCCCCTCGTGCAGCAGGGTGTTCACATCGATCTGGGAGCCGACGGCGTTGGTGAAAATAAATGGGATTCTCCGCTCGGCAAACGTGGTCTGATACCCTCCCGGCGCCTTTCCTTTGCGGCTGTCCAGGTCCATGGAGTCGCGGATGGAGTCGAACCGCTCTCCCAGCCTGGGGTCGATGCGCATAAAGATATCGGTCACCCCCTGGGCCAGTTTTTCCGGCTGGACGAAGGGTTTCAGGGGAGGGCGCCCTTTTTCGTCGCACTCGGTATCCCAGGGCGCCACCGTGGGCAGCCCCATGGCCACTCTTCTTTTTTCCATCAGTTTTCGGGCCAGGGGGACGGCGGTGTTTTCTATCGACTCGTGGAACCGCAGGCAATCCTCCGGTGTGTAGTCGCGCAGCTTGCCCCGGAAGCAGAAGTCGCGATAATTATCCAGCCCCAGGTTGGCGGCGAACTCGCCCCGGACCTGCAGCATCTCGTCGAACAGGTTGTCCAGCTTTTCCTTTTCCACCAGGCGTCGTTGGGCGGAGGCGCCGTGGGCGCGTTGGCGCAGGTCCCTGTCCGGCTCTTTGAGGAACAGGCCCATCTGGGGCATGGTGCGCTCTTCCCCCTCGAACTCCACGGTCATGGCGCCCATGATCTCCTGGTATTTCTGGGACAGCTCGGCCAGCCGCACCCCCAGGGGGATGTTCTTTTCCGTGAACAGCTCGATATCGGCCTTCTTGCGCCGGTCGAACTGGTTATACTTCCTCGGGCTCAATCTGGCGCGCAGCGGGCATTCGTAGTATTTGTGGTCCAGTTTGTTCTCCCACTCCACCAGTTTCGGCTCCACCTCCCGCACCAGCTCCAGATACGCGTTCTTCTTGCTCTCGTCATCGGTGTGGCATGTCATCTCCACATACCGCACAGAGCCGAATTCCTCCACCACCGACAGCGCCTCGGACCAGTCGAAAAGCCATTGCTCCAGGTCGCCCACCGTTTTGAGCTCACGCTGTGTGAGCTTGACGAAATACGGCTCTATATCGGCCCAGTTTTTCATCACAAGGTCCGGGGAGACGAAAGAACGGCCAAACGTGGCCAACCATGGCTTTTTCGGAGACATAAAATATTCCTTGCTCATTGTTATCAATCTTGACGAATCAAGAAGAACAGATTAACATTCACTCTTTATAATCGCAAATCCACCACAGTTTTTTAGAAAGCCTGGACAGTCGGAAAACCGGAAATATCACCATGTCAAAAATAAAACGAGTATTGATAAGCGTCAGCGACAAAAAGGGGCTGGTCGAGTTCGCCCAGGGCCTCAAAACCCATGGCGCCCATATCCTATCCACCGGCGGCACGGCCAAGGCCTTGCGCGACGCCGGGGTGGAGGTCACCGATGTGAGCGAGCACACCGGGTTTCCCGAAATCATGGATGGAAGGGTGAAGACCCTGCACCCGAAAGTGCATGGAGGCATCCTGGCGCGCAGGGACCTGGAATCCCACATGGCCCAGATGGCGGAAAACGGCATCGACCCTATCGACATGGTGGTGGTGAACCTGTATCCCTTCGAGCAGACCATAGCTAAACCGGATGTGGCCTTCGAGGAAGCGGTGGAGAATATAGACATCGGCGGCCCGGCCATGGTCCGTTCCGCGGCCAAGAACCACACTCATGTGGCGGTGGTGGTGGATCCGGCGGATTATGCCGCCATAACCGAAGAGATGAAGAAGAACGACGGGGCCCTGTCTCAGGAGACCATGCGCGCCCTGGCGGCCAAGGCCTTCGACCACACGGCCTGGTATGACGGCAGGATCGCCTCCTATATGAGCCAGAAGGTATCCTCCAGGGTGAAGTTTCCAGACAGGATGATCATCCAGCTGGAGAAAACCCAGAGCCTGCGCTATGGGGAAAACCCCCACCAGGACGCCGCCTTATATAAATTGACGGACA
>JAOUPQ010000320.1 GCA_029879765.1 Nitrospinota bacterium
AGCCCTTATCATGCGCCGGACCTCCCCTCCTATACGCACGATCCGGCCAAAGCCATGGCCCTGCTGGACGAGGCGGGATACAAGGATCCGGATGGCGATGGGCCGGGGCTGAGGTTCACTCTGCAGTTCTCCACGTCGCAGAACGAGACTCGCAAAAGACTGGCGGAGATATATCAATGGCAGCTCTCCAAGGTCGGGGTGGGGCTGGATATCCGCTCCTATGAGTGGGGGACCTTCTATGGTCATATACTCAAGGGCAACTTCCAGGTCTACTCGCTGACCTGGGTGGGGATCGCCGACCCTGATATAATGCACTACGTATTCCATTCCTCCATGGCGCCGCCGGGGGGGGCCAACCGGGGGCGATACCAGAACGAGGAGGTGGACAGGCTGACCGAACAGGGGAAGGTCACCTTCGGCCAGCCGAGGGTGGAGATATACCGGAAGGTCCAGCGGATATTGGCCGACGAGGCGCCTTATATCTCGCTGTGGCATTCGGTGAATGTGGCGGTGGCCCTGACCAGGCTGAAGGATTTTTCCCTGGCGCCGGACGAAGCGCTGGATTCGTTGAAAACCGCCAGGGCGGAGTGAGAAAAAGATGCGGGCGTACATAGTAAAACGAATGCTGGGGGCGGTTCCAGTGGCGTGGGGGGTGGTCACCCTGGTCTTCTTCATCATCCACCTCACCCCCGGCGACCCTGCCCAGATCATGCTGGGGGAGAGCGCCTCCGCCGCCGATGTGGCCCAGCTGCACAGGCAACTGGGCCTGGACAAGCCGATCCTGGTGCAGTATGTCTCCTTTTTGACCGGAGTGGTTACCTTCGACCTGGGCTCCTCCATATACACCAACAAAAGTGTGGCCGCCTCCATTTTCGCCGTATATCCCGCCACGCTGTCGCTGGCGCTCTGCTCCATGGCCCTGGCCATTGCCGTGGCCATCCCGCTGGGGGCGGTGGCGGCCGCCAGGAAGGACACGGCGGTGGATCGCGGGGCCATGTTCGCCTCCCTGCTGGGGGTTTCCGCTCCCTCGTTCTGCGCGGGGCCGCTGTTGATCCTCATCTTCGCCGTGGAGCTGGGGTGGTTTCCCGCGTCGGGTCGCGCCGGGGCGGAGAGCCTGGTTCTTCCCTCCATCACGCTGGGGACGGCCATGGCCGCCATCCTCTCCCGGCTGACCCGCTCCACATTGATAGAAACCCTGGGGGAGGATTATGTGACCGCCGCCAGGGCCAGGGGCGCCTCCGGGCGGCTGGTGTTGTTCAAGCACGCCCTGGCCAACGCCCTGTTGCCGGTGGTGACGGTGGCGGGGCTGCAACTGGGGGGGCTGCTGGCCGGCGCGGTGATCACGGAGACCATATTCGCCTGGCCGGGGCTGGGGCGGCTGACGGTGGAGGCGATAAACGCCCGGGACTATCCATTGGCCCAGGGGTGTGTGCTGTCCATCTCCCTTTCATACCTGCTGGTGAACATAATTGTGGATATACTCTACGCCGCCATAGACCCGAGGATACGCTACGGATGAAAAGGATAATGAATCGCAGGGAGGGCCGAGCCAACGCGCCCATGCTGGCGGGGGCGGCGGTGACGGCCACCTTTATCCTCGCGGCGGTTTTCGCGCCATGGATCGCGCCCTGCTCCCCTCTGGATCAGGACTTGTACGGGGGATTGGCCGGGCCGGGGGGGGATCATCTGCTGGGGCAGGACCGCCTGGGGCGCGACATACTGAGCAGGATCATATTCGGCGCCCGCATATCCCTCACCGTCGGTTTTGTGACGGTGGGTATATCGGTGCTGCTGGGAACCCTGTTGGGGACCACCGCCGGGTTCTTCGGCGGCAGGGTGGACGAGGTGATCATGCGGACCTGTGACGTGTTCCTGGCGTTTCCCGGCATACTGCTGGCCATCGCGGTGATGGCGGTGCTGGGGCCGAGCTTTGTGAACGTGGTGGTGGCCCTGTCCCTGATGGGATGGACCGGGTTCGCCCGGCTGGCCCGGGGGCAGACTCTGTCGTTGCGGGAAAGGGAGTTCGTGATGGCGGCGGTGGCCCTGGGGGCTTCTCCTGCTCGGATAATCTTGCGGCATATAATCCCCAACCTGGCGGCGCCTTTGACGGTGGAGGCCACCTTTGCGGTGGCGGCGGCGGTGGTGGGGGAGGCTGGGTTGAGCTTTCTTGGTTTGGGCGCCCAGCCGCCCACTCCCAGCTGGGGCGCCATGCTGGCCGAAGGGAGGCAGTTTCTGCTCATAGCTCCCAGCCTGACCATCTGGCCGGGGCTGGCCATCATGCTCACGGTGATGGGAATCAACTTTCTGGGCGATGGGCTGCGCGACGCCATGGATCCCAAGTCGAAAAGCCGCGGAGAATAAGCTCTCTTTGTTTTGCGGTTTCCTTTCTGTTTATCCGTCCGGAATCTTCAGGGCAAAAAAAAACCCCCGGCCACAGGGCCGGGGGCCAATATCAGTCGACTAATAACGATCAGAAGGTGAAGATCGACATCAGGTAGCCCCAGGTCGATGTGTCAGCCTTGCCACCGGAGCGCTCCTCGGCGGCCTTGCCCGGCATGAACATGGAGTATCCGCCCACCAGTTTCCAGTTGGGGGTCACACCCTTGACCACGGTCAGGTCGATTTCGTTGCCAGCCTCTACGGAGGTGCTGCCATCCACCGGAGCCTTGAAAACTTTCGTTCCCACCACGTTCAGCCAGTCGTCGTTGGCTTCCATCAGGGAGAGCATGTGGTAGTCCAGTTTCACCACGAAACCGGGGATGGCTTTGGTCTCCAGTTTCACGGCGATATCCTGCATGTTGCCCCAGCTGAAGTAATCCATGTGTCCGTAATGCGCATGGTTTGTATGGTACGGGAAGACAAAAGTCTTGTGGGTGCCATCGCTCTTGTTGTCATCACCGGAGCCGGTGTTG
>JAOUPQ010000321.1 GCA_029879765.1 Nitrospinota bacterium
AGGAAGACAAGGAGAAGTCCCTGGAGGCGAGCTATAACCAGTATAAGGAACTGTATCTGAGCGTGGCTCCCACCTTCCAGCCGGGCATCACCTGGGGAGAGAAAGCTTTTTTCACACCCGGCGCAAAGGCCAAAGTGGGCGCCCCATACCACCCTGTGGCTGTGGGAGACGACCCGGTGAACGCCGAATATGAGAAGGCCAACAACGTTTATGTGCCGGTGGATGTGTCGTATCCCGACCAGGCCACGGCGCCGGATCATAACGGGAAAAAAATCAAAAGCGCCAGCTACGACTGTTCCCTGAAAAAGATTCGGGAAGGTGGAAACGTTACAGTATACGCTCACGATGACAGGTGGTTTTTCGGGGGCTGCATCGTGAATGTGGGGAAAATAACTTACTATTGATGAATCAATTCGATTAATCGATTTATTTCTCTTTCCTCTCTGTGTTGAACGAAACGATCAGGCCGTATTCCCCATAGTGTCAGTTCTCCCCATCCGTTTCAATTGGTATCCCAAGGAATATTTCAAAGGTCTGGTGACATAAATTGTCACCAGATTCGGCTACTATGCTTTTGGCGTTAAAAAACACGGGAAATTCGCTATCGCGCATGTAACATGTTTGGTGCATGCCTATCTCTTTAAAATATAAAGCGTTAGGGGGATTTGCGGGTATGATTTGTGCTTGTTGAAACCACGTGATTTATTTTGCGTAAATCTTAGGGGTGACCTTAGGGGTGACTTTAATAACTCTTTATATTTTATTTGGAGGGGATCTATGAAATTCAGGATTATTCTTGTGTTGTTCCTGGCGTTTGTCTTCACAGGCTCGCTGGTGACATCCAATGTGGCCATGGCCAAGAGGACCAAATCGCAGGCCGAGCTGGACGCCGCGAAAAAAGAAGGTGACCAGTCTCAGGCAGAGGTTGAGAAGGCTCAGGCGGCGTTCCTGGCCGAGGCCGAGGCGGCCAACGTGGACGGATGGGGTGACGGCACCAAGACCAAAGGAACCGGCTCTGGTCATTCGACCTATGGCGTGGCTGGTTTCGACTATCTGACCGGCGTTGGCAAAGTTGCTTCCAGCCCTGGCAAGATCGGCGCTGATCTGCCTGCGGCTTTGGGCGGCGGCAAGCTGACCTCCCAGAACAAGAGCCCCTTGGCGGCTTCTATCGAAAAGCGCTTCACCAACAAGTGGACTGGCCAGTTGGGCGACACCGAGTCCGGTTGGGCTGAAAAGTCCGGCGTTACGGAGGTTTGGTTCCGAAAGCATGATTCCGGCTCCAAGCTGGGCGGCGACTACAACGAGTGGGTGAACCAGTGGAACAACATCACCCGCCCGAGGCACGATGGCAAGACCCCGATCCCCGGAACCGACCCTGACCAGGGCGCTCACTGGTTTTCCGTGTATTGTGTTCACTGCCATGGTTGGACCGGCAAAGGCGACGGCCCCACAGCCGCGGATCTGGATCCCCGCCCTCGCAACCTGACCAACGGCAAGTACACCAACTACATCGACAACCTGGAGATGTTCAAGGTAATCAAAGGCGGCGGCGAGGCCCGCAACCTTTCTTCCGCTATGCCTCCCTGGGGCAACATCATGCAGGATCAGGACATCTGGAACACCGTTTCCTTCATCCGCACCCTGGCTGCCAAGCCCGCGTATGAGCTGGATCCGGATGACGTGACCGCCGCTAACTCCCGCGAAAGCTCTGCGTTCAATGAAATGAACGAGGAAATGGAGCTTGAGGGCGTCATGGCTGGCCGTGGCGGCGGCCTCGAAGGTGGATACAACTCCATCGGCGGCGGCAGGATGGCTTCCAAGAGGGTCGGCGTGGACGTGAAAACCACATCCGACTCCAACCCGGACGCCAAAGTGGGCGACTGGGCGGAGACCACTCAGTACGACAAGTAATTTTCCAGGGTAGGGCTTTTATGCCCTATCTGGGTTGATTATCAAGGCCCCGACCGTTTATCGGTCGGGGCCGTTTATTTTTCTAGTGATTTAGCCCGTTTTTTGCATATACTGTCTCCTTGACGGTACAGCGCCAATCCGGCTCCGGCCGGAATCAAGCAGAAAAATCCAATATTTCGCTAATAAGGAAAATTTCCGAATGATAGAAGTGGAGCATCTAACCAAGAAGTACGGCGAGGCAAGAGGCATCAATGATGTGACTTTCAACGTCGAAAAAGGGGAAATCCTGGGCTTTTTGGGGCCAAACGGCGCCGGCAAGACAACCACCATGCGAATTCTCACCTGCTTTATGCCGGCCACCAGCGGCACGGCCAGGGTGGCGGGATACGATGTGTTCGAGGATTCGCTCAACGTCCGTCGGCAAATCGGGTATCTGCCGGAGACGGTGCCCCTGTACACAGACATGCAGGTGCCCATATATCTGAAGTTCGTGGCAGGGCTCAAGGACGTGCCATATCGGGAGATAAACACCCGGGTGGGTGACCTGATGGAACGGGTGGGGTTGTCCCATATGGCCCACAAGTTCATCGGCGAGCTTTCCAAGGGATACCGCCAGAGGGTGGGGCTGGCCCAGGCGCTGATCAACGACCCGAAGGTGCTGGTGCTCGACGAGCCGACCATCGGGCTGGACCCGAAACAGATAATCGAGATCCGGTCGCTGATCAAAGGGCTGGCCGGGGAGCGGACCATCATCCTGAGCAGCCATATCCTGCCGGAGGTGAGCGCCATATGCAAGCGAATCATAATCATAGACGAGGGTCGAGTTAAGGCCCAGGACACTCCGGAGAACCTCACCACCCAGTTGCGGGTTTCCGACAAGGTGCGCGCCAGGATCGGCGGCCCGAAGGAAGATGTGGTAAAGGCCCTTTGGGAGCTGGAGGGAGTTAAAAACGTGGAGTC
>JAOUPQ010000083.1 GCA_029879765.1 Nitrospinota bacterium
AACCAAGATGCTCTTCCATCTCGGCGCCGAGAGCCGCCTCGACTGTCATTTTTACAATCTCGCGGCTCAGGTCGGAAAGGTCTTTTTCCGACTTGATGTTACGGGCGAGCCCCTGTGCGATCGCCTCCAGTTTCATTCGGTCTGTCGTCATGCTCATTATCCTCCTTTGTGAAGATTAAGGATTTATGAGCAGTTACACAATTTAATTTACAGGGTCCGGGAAATTACTGTACTTGTACATACTGTACTTGTACATTCCAGACTCTCGTACTTGTGCTTGCTCTCCTCCCACCATTTACGCCAGGATTCTTTATCATGGCCATATTCAGAACCTGCAATTTTTATTAATGCTTTGTGTACAGCACATTTTACATTATAGTAATTATCATTATATGCATTAATGAGTGGGTCAACAGCATATGTACTTCTCTTGTCCCCTAATATACTTGCGGCCTTGCTCCTAACGGCATGATCCTTATAGTCTAGAGCTTCAGATATTTTGTTAATCACATTATTACCATTCATTTTCATCAAAACATCTAAGGCAGATAATGCCGTATCTCGCTCTTTTATGCTTATTATGTCTAATTTGTTGATATTCACCTCCCCTAATATATTGAATAACGCCTTGATCGCATAAATATGCATTATGGTGTTTGGATTTTTATTTAATTGCTCCCTAAAATATAAAATTGATTCTGGATTGTTAGTCAGGATTATAGCTTTTGTTAGGCATTTTTTATAATGAGCATCCTTTGAAATGGAACTGACATCGCCTATTTTAACCAGTTGGTTATACAAGATTCCATAGGCATATTCCTTATGATACTTCCCCAGTGACATTGCCGCGCTACACCTTGAATTGTAACTTTTGCTCTTCAAGGATTTTTTTAATACTTCATGTACTTTTTGTGACTCATGTTTCCCTAAAGCCTCTATAGCTGCAGAATTATTATCATCGACATTCTTTTCTATCTTTTTTGTTAAGCTGGATACTGCTTCTTTGCTACCGATTACTCCCAATGAATATGCAGCGTTGTCTTCCACATCATAATCTCCATCATACAAAGCCTCAATCAATTTATCAGTAACACTTCCCTGCTTATATCGTGATAGAGATTTCACTGCAAGCGAGCGGATTCTGGAATCCGAATCATTTGATAGCTTCAGGTATACCGCATATTCTGGCACAATGGGCAATAATGATACTGCCCTTGCGGCGTAATACCTCACATCTCTATTTGGGCTATTTATTAATTTATATAGCCGATTAATCAACACATTTGGAATTGCGGGCTTATCATCTTGCTCGCCATTTATTGTGCCACAAGTATAGCTAGTATGCGAGAATGCTGAAGGTTCTATTCTATATTTATTTATGAAGGCTGTAATTGCTGAAATTTGAAACAAAGGATTACCATGAGACAAATATTTCTCGATCATCTTCGCTGACTTGCTATCTTTACAATACCCCAAGCTTGCAACTGCAGCAAGCCGCACGTCAATACTTCCATTGGTTATATGTGAGTGAATTACATGATATGGAATATTGGTCATCTTAATAATCGCGTTACGGGCATACATGTTCGTGGCAACGCTGTAGTTATTATTGATGACATTAAATAGATGGTCGGCTGTGGCTGGATCGCCAATTGCACTTAATGCCATAACAGACATATTTACAACATCAAGATCGTCACTATCTAATAGCTTTATTAGCGTAGGCACAGATAATGGATCCGCGATTTGATATAAAGCAGTAACAGCCCTGAATTTTTCTAACCCATCACTCTTTAGCGCTCTATTTATATAGTACTTAACATTATATGAGTCGGATTTTGGAGGAATATATTGTAGCGCAAGACTGTCAGACAATACAATTTCAGCCAAAATAATAGGTGTCATCATAATTATTGTCATTATGAATGCTCTCATCATTTGCATTGATCTGCCTCTCAAAGCAACCTTATTTGAATTTATTGGGCACATCTATCACGTATAGTGTACAAGTACAGCAATTACCCGACACCGTTTTCCGGGATATAGTTTAAGCCGCTTCCGGTTGATCCTCCTTTTCTGGAACAATCGGCGCCAGACTTCCACTCCCAAGGCTTCCCGCAGCGTCTGCGCTGGCGTCCTGCCCTTCAGCCGGTAGCCCTGGTGGCTGGGCTGGAGATTATAATACTCCATATCCCCGGCAAGGTCAGCCTGGATCTGTCCGGCGTTCTTATGCCAGGTCTTGCGCCGACTCCTCCGTGGTGGGCAGGTCCAATGGCGGCGTCTGCCCGATGGTGAGCTTACCGTCTATGTAGTCAGCGAACGCAATCCGGCCCAGGTATCCAGCGAAGACGGGATGGGGAGTGATCATCCCCTCCAGAGGAGAACCGGCATCGGCCACCGGCGGCGGGGCAACAAGTGGAGCGGCCAGCCAAACGGCCATTGGCCGTCGGCTGCCGTTTGCGGGGTTAATCTTCCCGGCGTCTGCGGCCGGAGCGGTGGCGCTTGGGCCTTTTGCCCTGGCTGATCTCTTCTATAGGGTGGCCGGTGACCACGGCGCCCGGAGCCTCGTCCATGGGGATTGGCGGGGGCGCATGGAGGGTCTGCTGGTAATAGTCATCCAGAAGCATAGCCAACACCGCGCACTCGTCCTTGTCCTGTCCCAGGGCCTGGGCCAGCGGCAGGAAGCGGTTGAGCCTTTTGGCCTGCATCTGATCCCTGGAGCGAAGCCGGGCTTCCAGCAAAGCGGTAACCCTTTCCGCCACCAGCGTCTCCACCTGCCCTTCAGTGGGGAGGGGGCGCTCCTGCATATCGATGCCATACTTTCTGGCTATGCGGTCCATCTCCTTCTTTTCCATGTCGGTGACCAGGCTGATAGCCTCGCCGCCTGCGCCCGCGCGGCCCGTGCGTCCTGCGCGGTGGATATAGCTTTCCGGATCATCTGGCGGCTCATACAGGATCACGTGGGAGAGCTCGGGAATGTCGATTCCCCGGGCGGCCACGTCGGTGGCCACCAGGAACCGCAGACGACCCTTGCGGACCTTGTTGAGGGTTTTTTCCCGGGCGGCCTGGGAAAGGTCCGCGCTTATCTCGTCGGCGTCATAGCCGAATCTTTTAAGAACCACAGAGACATAGTGGACCTGGGCCTTGGTGTTGCAGAAGATGATGGCGGCGGAGGGGTTTTCCACCTCGATGATCCTGGTGAGGGCGATATCCTTTTCCATGCCCGGGGTGACATAGAACACATGTTCTATGTTCATGGCGTGGACGTTTTTCTGGGACAGGCTCAAAAACCCCTGGTCTTTCAAAAACTGGTTGGCCAGCCGGAGAACTTCCGTGGGGAAGGTGGCGGAGAACATGAGGGTTTGGATGCGTCGTTTTGGCAAGAAGCCCTGAAGCCTTTTCATATCCGGATAAAAACCCATGGAGAGCATCCTGTCCGCCTCGTCAAAAACCAGCATCTTAAGCTTGTCCAGAGACAGGTTTCGGGAGAGGAGGTGGTCCAGGACCCGGCCTGGCGTGCCGATGACAATGTGGGCCCCCTGGCGGAAGGCGTCGATCTGTTTGGCATAGCCCACGCCACCATAGACGGCGATGGTGCGCAGGCCCTTGGCGCGGCATAGTGTTTCCGCATTTTCGGCCACCTGCACGGCAAGCTCCCTGGTGGGGGCCAGGATCAGCGCCTGGCAGTTGTCCTGGGTGGGGTCCAGCCTGTCCACCATGGGAAGGACGAAAGCGCCGGTTTTTCCGCTGCCGGTGCGGGATTGGATCATCATGTCTCTTTTTGCGCGCACGTAGGGTATGGCGCGGGCCTGAACCGGCATAAGCGTATTCCAGCCGGCGTCGAGGGCGGCTTGCTTCAATTCCTCGGGCAGGCCATCAAAATCCACTACCGGTAAAGCGTCTTCCGGTTCAACAATATCTACTTTTTCCATAGTTCCTTAATATCGGCAAACGTCGTTAAAAAAACGGGGCCGGATAAAAATTGCTCGTATTCGCGCGCTATCGGGTTAGAATAGGCGCTCGTGAGCAAAATAAACTATTGTATTAGGCTGAGAGGAAAATGCAAATCATTAATATTTTAATATCCACCGTCAAGGGTTTGAACGCTCGGGCGGACAAAGGCGGCAAACAGATGATGATGGCGGCGTTGCTGGCCATTATGCTATGTCCTGTCTCCGCCACAGCCGAAGCCACGGATGTGGAAAAACTGGACGTGGACGGCTTCCGGCTGGGGATGACCATGGAAGAAGTGAAGGAAAAATGGCCGGACCTGAAGATCAAGGAAGTGGTGCGTTCCAAGGTTCATGTGGGGTATCAGGCTCACAGAGGCGAGGTTCACGTTTCATTTTCATCCAAGGATCTTGGCTCGAAAATTTTCCATGTGCAGCTTATGCGAATATACAAGGACAAGCCGGACTCCTACCCGATCTACATGGAATTTGTAAATAAGTATGGGCGTCCCGACTTCGGGGGCAGGCAGATGATGAACATCAACGCCTGTTGGGGCAATTGTTATGGCAGCAACAAGAAGCTGGAATTCAGCATGACGGTGGTGGGATTCGGAAACAAGCCTTTCCCCATGACGCTGACTTTAACCGACCCTGTGCTGGAAAAGGCAAATCATGACTTATTTAAGCAGCTGATCAAAAAGTAGGATTTTCCTCCCTGAGGGGGGATTTCAGTGCATTGATATACAATATGTTATGCGTTTATGGATGGCTTGGGATCGGGAAAAATTGAAATATAAGGGCAAATAGTGATGCCATCTGTTTTTCAATTTATGACTTTTATCATATCCCTAATGCCTAACCTTATGTAAATTTCAGCACTCATGTAACAAACGGCAGGGGAAATTCATTCGATGAGGTCCATGTCGTGTCAAACGTGTCAGTTTATAAACTTTTTTTTGGGGGTGAATCATGTCAGAGGATAATAAAGAACCTCGGTCCTACTGGGAAGTGTTTTACGATGACATTTTCCTTCTTTTCTTCCTGGGAACGGCAATTACCTATATCTTTTTCACAACCTGGGGGTTGATGGAATTAGGAACCGCCAGTCCGTCGCCATTACTTAAACCGTAACTATATAAACTTTAATTTTTAGGGGGGAACTATGAGTATAACGCCTGTCCCGTATGGCTGGTGGAAAACTCCTATGCATGCCGAGGAGAAATGGTGGGTTAGCATCGCCCTGGTATGGTGTATTGCAATCACCATCGCGATGCCCGCGTGGCATTTTGTCGGTAAGCAGAATTCATCTCAGGAGTACTACACCATCAGTGTCGAGGATTTCAACACACTGACTGAGGATTTTATCGAAAAATACAAGTCCGGCACCACTGGCCCGGTTGGTGACAACCAAGATGAGTGGGACATCGTCACGCCGCCTCCAGGCAGCGACATATTCCTGCGCAGCATGCAGTGGAGATGGGATCCGGTCCTGAAGCTAAAAGCCGGGGAAACCTACAGATTACACCTTAGCTCTATCGACGTTTTGCATGGTCTTTCCATTCACCCGCTGAACATGAACTTCGAAGCGGTTCCAGGATGGGATTACGTATTAACAATCACGCCGACCAAGGCCGGTGATTATCGGATTATCTGCAATGAGTTTTGCGGAGCCGATCATCATGGCATGATCGGTCAAATCATCGTTGAATAGGAGAGGTGTAATGAGCGAATTTAGGACATGCTCCATTACGGGGCTTAAAGTACACCTTCCCGCGGAGAAGTTGATAAAGATCAACGCCGTGACCGCGATCGTGTTTCTTCTCGTGGGAGGTATCCTCGGGTTGCTGATGGTGCTTACCCGCTGGCAGGCGGTTCATCTCCTTCCGGCGGAGCTTTTTTACCGGCTTCTGACCTTGCATGGTATCGCCATGCTTGTGGCCTGGATCATTTTCTGGGAAATGGCAGCCTTGTATCTTACAAGCGCGGTGTTGTTGAATAGTAGACTGGCCGTCCCCTGGGTTGGCTGGCTGCAGTACCTCCTGATGCTGGTTGGCGGCGGAATCGTCACCGTCATCGTGCTCATCGGCGGGGCGGACGTTATGTTCACCTCCTATGTGCCCCTGAAGGCGCATCCGCTGTACTACCTGGGAGTCATCCTGTTCGCGGTGGGCGCCATCCTGGGCTGCGTGGTGTTCTTCGCCACGGTCGTCGTCGCCAAGACCGAGGGGACATACACCGGCTCTCTGCCGCTGGTCACCTACGGCGCGGCTTGCGCGGCCATCATCGCCATTATCACCCTGTCCCACGGCGCTATCGTGTTTATCCCGACCCTGCTGTGGTCCGCCGGGCTTATCCCCCCAATGGACGCCGAGGTTTACCGCCTTATCTTCTGGGGTTTTGGCCATTCCAGCCAGCAGATCAACGTCTGCACCATGGTTGCGGTATGGTACATGCTAGGCTCGCTCACCGTCGGCTCCAGCCCTCTTAACGAGAAGGTCTGCCGCACGGCGTTTGTGCTCTATGTTCTCTTTATCTGCATAGCTTCGGAGCACCACATCCTGGTTGACCCGGGCTTCAGCGCGGCTCACAAATCCTGGAACACCTCGTACTTCATGCACCTGGCGGTTCTGGCTTCCATGATCCACGCTTTCTCCGTCCCCGCCGCCACGGAAGTTGCCCTTCGCAAGAAAGGTTACACCCGCGGCACTTTCGAGTGGCTCAAGAAAGCCCCCTGGGGCAATCCTGGCTGGTCGTCCCTGTTTCTCTCCCTGGTGGGCTTCGGCTTCCTGGGCGGAACCACAGGCGTTATCTATGGAACGGAGCAGCTGAACATTCTTTCTCATAACAACCTGAGGATTCCTGGGCACTTCCACGCCACGGTTGTGGCGGGCACCACTCTGGCCTTCATGGGTGGCACATACTATGTGTTGCCGCTTATCTTCCAGAGGGAAGTGGCTTTCCCTGGATTGGCCAAGATCCAGCCATACCTGTTTGGTATACCGATAATGCTGTTCTCCACCTTCATGATGGTGGCCGGCGGTTTCGGTGTGGCCAGGCGTAGCGCCGACATGTATGGAAGCGGTGGTTTCTCGGTGGAGTACTCCCCGATCGTTGACATTTCTTTATCGATCATGGGTCTCAGTGGTGTTGTCGCTTGCCTGGGTGGCGCGGCGTTCTGTGTGATCGCAGTCGCCACATTGCTCATCGGCAAAAAAATCAGCTAATCAAAGGAGAATGTCATGGATTTGAAAC
This sequence comes from Nitrospinota bacterium, assembly GCA_029879765.1. Classification (GTDB taxonomy): domain Bacteria; phylum Nitrospinota_A; class UBA7883; order UBA7883; family UBA7883; genus JAOUMU01. The sequence continues at coordinate 7,203 of JAOUPQ010000083.1, forward strand.
CTGAAGAGCACCCTAAAGGGTCGTTCATTCTTGTGTTGATCTTTTTCGCAATCTTTATGGGAATGTATCTGCTGAACTGGAAGCAGCTTTCGGAGATCTGGCACGTAGGTTGATTGTTTGAGATCATACCGACCCCGGCGGCCACAAGCCGTCGGGGTTTTCTTTTTTAGAACCGTTCAAATATATTTCATTATGATTTTCGTCATAACGTTTAAATAGCCCAAAAGGTGATAAGTAATGTTAGCTCCCTTTTACAGAAACTGGCATCTATGAAATTCAAAGCATTGTTTCCCGTCCTTGTTTTCGCTGTCTTTCTTGTCACGCTGGAAGCTGTGGCGGGGGAGTCGCAACTGGAAAAGTCTGAAGCCGCGCTGGGACGGCAGGCGCCCAACTATCGGTTGACCAACCAGGAAGGCAAATTCGTCGCGCTATATTCGTTAAAAGGTAAATATGTATTGCTCAGCTTCATATATACAGAATGCCCTGGGCCATGTATCGCCATCACACAAAGCGTGGCCAACCTGTTCGATAAAATGGACCCTTCCGTCGCCGAAAACGCGCATGCCCTTACCATCACCATCGACAGCGCCAACGATTCATCGGCGAAGCTGAAGGAATATGGACTGGAATTTACAGACAGTTTCGACCGGTGGACCTTCGCCAGAACTGACGAAGAGACCTTGCAGAAGCTGTCCCGCGCCCTGGGCTTTTCTTTCGAAAAGAAAAGCGAAGGATGGTTTGAGCATATGAACCGGCTGACAGTTCTGGGGCCCGATATGACGATGCTGGCCCATTTTTATGGAATGGATTTTGATCCTGCCCAGGTGGAGGAGGCGATTCGGGACTCCATGGAAGGCCGATCGGTGAAGAACAGGCTGAAGGATACCTTTGATTACGCATTGGTGTTCTGTTCCGACTATGACCCGGTTTCGGGCACCTATAAAGTTGATTACAAATTTCTGATTGTAATAATATTTCAGGATTTGGTGGCCTTGGCGACCGTCGTGTATATTTTCCGGCGCAGGTTGGTCGGGCTGTTTACCAGGATAACAGGAGGAAGAAAGACTAGTGGAAGCTGAAAGCGATCATGTAAAGGAAATGCCAAAGGAAGTGGCCAAGGCCGTAAAGGCAAAAAAGGCCCCAAAATATATCCCCTGGCCCCTGCGGCCGGGAAACTATGGGCTTGTCTATATCCAGGAGAAGTTCAACTGGATTTTCACCCCCCAGCTAAATCCATTATATTTTCTGGGCTCCATCACATTTCTGCTGCTATGGGTGGCCCTGTTCAGCGGAGTGTACCTGTTTCTGTTCTACGAAATGGGCGCCACCGGGGCTTATGAATCGGTTCAATATATAACGGAGGATCAGAAATACTATGGCGGAATAATGCGATCGCTACATAGATACTCCTCCGACGGGTTGATGATAGTGATCGTGATCCACATGGCCCAGGTCTTTTTCTCCGACAGGTTCCGCAAATACCGCTGGGTGGCCTGGGTCAGCGGCGCTGCCATTATTCCCGTGTTATGGTTCGAAGGGGTCACCGGTTATTTCCTTCCCTGGGATCAGGTTGCCCAGGTCACATCCATCGCCATTTCCGAGATCATCAGCACCCTGCCCATAAGCGCAGAGCCGATGGAGCGACTGTTCGCCCACAATGACGCGGTCACGCCGCTGCTTTTCTTCATAATGAACTATCTGCACATGGCGGTGCCCATGCTGCTGCTCATCCTGGCATGGATCCACTGCATGAGGATATCCATGCCGCTGATCAACCCGCCAAAACAGATCATGTACCCCATCCTGCTGTCGCTTCTGACCCTGGCCATCATCAAGCCGGCGGTAAGCGCGGCTCCGGCGGATCTGGGCAACCTGGTGGGTGATGTGCCGATCGACTGGTTCTTCCTCGGCGTGTTCGTGGTGTTCGAAAAACTCGGCCTTGCAGGAGGGCACGCCCTCTTTTGGGGAGGGGCGATCTACGCGGTATTCACACTGCTTCCATGGATTATAAAGGATCCGAAAAAGCATGAGGATACCCTGTCCATGATCCCGCAGGTGGACGTGCTGGTGGATCTGCAAAAATGTAAAGGATGCCCCCTGTGCCAGCAAGCGTGCCCCTTCGAGGCCATGATTCTGGTCAACCGCAAGGATGGGAAGAATTACGACACCCAGGCCGAGGTCATTCCTGCCCACTGCGCCCAGTGCGGGTTCTGCGTCAACGCCTGCGAATTCGGCGCGGTGTCCATGGGGAACTGGAACAAGGGAACGTTTCATGATTTCGTAACCAAGGTCTTCCAGCCAGCTCCTGGCGGAAACGGCGAGAGCATCCCCACATCCATCGCGTTCATTTGCGAGCGCAGCTTCAACCTGGATGGATTTTTGACCGATGATTGCATGAGGGTCGCCACCACCCCGGATGTGGGTGTCATGGTCATCCCCTGCATAGGGTCGGTCAGCCCATCGCTGGTGGAGCACTGCTTTGAAGTAGGGGCCAAGGGAGTTATGGTTATCGGATGCAGGGGACTGGACTGCCACTATCGGGAAGAGCGCAGAAGGCTGCATCTTGCCAAGGAGGATGGCTCCCACAAGTTCCTGGTGGAAAGCATCAATGACAACAGGCTGCGGATCATGCTTGTCTCCCCCTTGCAGATAGAGAAGATTCGCCAGGAAATTGACGAGTTCAACGATGAGTTGAAGAAAGGAGTGACGGCATGAAGCAAAGGAATCTTACCCCAGGCGGCGGGATTATGCTCTTTTTGCCCATTGTGTTTATCGGCATATTTTCCACCTGGCCCTCATACCAGTTTTATGGGCCGGATGAAAGCCAGCTTTTGCTCTCTTTCAAGAAGAGAACCGTCAAGGAACACTTGTGCGACGAGAAGGAGTTGGAGGCCTACAACGTAGAGATGGAAAGCCTGCCCAAGCATATGCGGGCTCGGGGCAGGGAGTGCGGAAGCCGGGCCAGGGTTCCCCTGGAAGTGAATATCTGGCTGGACGGGGAAAAGTCCATCTCCAAGGTGATAAAGCCCGCAGGAATCCATTCCGACGGTGTGGTCTTCGTGTTCGAGAAGTTCACCTTCAAAAGCGGACCCCACGATATCAAGATCACCGTTCGCGATCAAAAGGATGATCCTGATATCAAGACTTTGGAATTCAACGAGCATCTGGATTTCCAGCCGAGGAAAGTGACTCTGGTGACCTACACGCCGGAGAGTAACGACCTGCTGATCCATTAATGACCTGGGACCGTCCATCGGGGGATTTGCCCGGTGGACGGTTATTTTTTTTTGAATCCTTTTCTTCCCGTCTTCACCAAATCTGGTAAAGGCTCCACTTTTTCCATACGCTCCGGCGTCAAGACGCTCCGGCGTAAAAGGGGGGGCTGCGATAACAATCCAGTA
>JAOUPQ010000322.1 GCA_029879765.1 Nitrospinota bacterium
ATACACCTACAAAAAGAAAAATCCTGATCAACAATGCCCCCCCGCCGCAGGAGTGGATCGACAGGCCGTCATGCAACCCCGTCGCCATCATCACGCAACACACCAACTTCCTGTCCGACCTGCCGGTATGTGAATTTCTGAAAATTCACGCAAGAACCAGAAAAAGCGGCGAAGCCACCGAAATCAAGGATCAGACCCTCGCCTTCGCCAACCGCCTTACAGGCGAGCCGATCGACCCGAAAAACCCCATGACCCAGCTTTCCGGAGGCCAGACCAGGGCATTGCTCATCGCCGACGCGGTAGTCATCGGCAAGTCCCCCATACTATTGCTCGATGAGATCGAAAACGCCGGCATCAATAAAACCAGAACCCTGGAGTTGCTGAAACAGCAGAAGAAGATCTTCATCTTCGTGACCCATGACCCCAGGATAGCTCTTCTATCCGACTTTCGGATTGTCATGGCCGGAGGGGCCATGAAACATGTAATCCGCACCAGCGAAAAGGAGCTGGGGCTGGCGCTAAAAATCGCCGAATTGGATGACCTGGCCTTTGAGGTGAAAAGGAAATTGTGGAACGGAGAATCCCTGATCGACAGCGAACCTGCCAATCAGATCGGCGCCGCTATCCTTTCCCTGCAATCTATCGCAGGCTCCTTCGCTCCCGCTCCCCAAGAGTCTTTCCCCATCACCGGCCAGGCCTTGATAGACCGGGCGGTGTCCCTGGGCCGGGCATTCCAGAGGAGGTAGCTATGAAAACCGCCTTATTCGCAGGGCCACCCACCAGTGGCAAGACCACTGTTTTGAAAAAAACAATGCGCAGGCTCCTCCTTTCCCGATGGAAACCGGCGTATTTGAAAGTGGATGTCCTATACTCCGATGAAGAGCGGATATTCGCCGACCTGTTTTCCATTCCATCCCGCAAAATACATTCAGGAGACCTCTGCCCGGACCATTGCAGCGTTCTTATCCTGGGCCAGGCGATACAATGGGCCGCCGACCAGGGGGCTGATATGCTGCTGGTGGAGACCGCCGGGCTCTGCCTGCGATGCGCCCCCTACATCAGGGGGGGCCTGGGGGTGGTGGTGCTGGAGGCAACCAGCGGAATGAACCTGCCAAGAAAACTGGGCCCCATGCTGACCCTGGCCGATATCGCCGTAATCACAAAAATAGACCTGGTTTCCCAGGCGGAACGGGAAGTGTTCCGCGACGGAGTGGAACGCGCCGCCCAGGTGGAAGTGATCGAAACCGACGCCCTGCGCGATATCAACATCGCCCGCCTTGTCAATCGGGTGGAAAACGCGCCGGAAACCATCGCCCCCCTGTCGCTGAAAGGTAATCCGCCGCTGGGAGTGTGCACCATTTGCGTCGGGAAAAAGCAGATTGGATGGGAATCGCATTTTGGGGTGGTTCGCTCCATGGACTCGGACCTGTTTTACAGGGGGGAATGATGCGACAAACTCCATTGAACGTGGAAGAAGCGATCCGCCGTCTCCCAGGGAAGGATTGCGGACTGTGTGGGCGAAAAACCTGTTTCGAATTCGCCCAGACCCTCCGCGATTCCCCGGAGCAGATCGAAAGGTGCGTTTTTATAGCTCACTCAGACACACCCCAGGTCTCGGCGACCATCAACGAGATTACTTACAGGGATATACTGGACCGGGAATATGACTTTGTTCTGGAAAAGATGCCAACCGACCTCGGCCCACGGGAAACGATCCTCCTTTTCAATCCGGCCAACCTGGAGCGGCTGGGAGTTAAAAAAGGAGATGTGCTGGTGGGAAGGCCCGCCGCCGCCGGATGTCCCGTTTCCCATTGCGGGATTGTGGTCTCCGAGCCGGACTTTTTCAACGGAATGGTGGAATGGCAGGTTATCGGCCCCATGGCCGCCAGGGAACGCGGGGTGGATATCGGAATGTATACTCCCATCGCCTATGAAGGCCTGGCCCTCTTTCCCCGACAGAAACTGCAATTCGGCATGAGATACTTCTTCCTTCCCCGCTATTGCATGTTGCAGGTGCGCCACTCCGGCCTGGTAAACATGCTGGCGCAAAGACAGGAAGGGCTGTTTGTACGGATGGAAGGTATCATGCTGGCCTGACAACAATCCCCAACCTTTTGACTTTTCCGATGGAAAATAGATCCGCGCCTTGCGATAGCCAAAACATACAGATCCTTGCCCGACTTTCATTCCACTTCACTATTGACACTTTACATTACACTCCATCATCACGGCATTTCAAGAGATACAGACCCGAATGGATTGATATATAAGTTGTTTCAAGGGGCATATTGATCTGTGATAGAATCGTTTCAGGACAGCTAAAGAGTAATAGGCTTTTTCCGAAAGGTCACTTATATGGGCATAAAGGACAGGCGGGTTCCTTCTGACGACAACAGGGAGGAGTTCGACGAGTTGTTGCGCGATTATGGCGAGGAAGCGGACGTTTCCGGCGCCGACATGCTCATCGACACTTCCGCCGGGATGATAGAGTCTCTGGACGAAGAGACCCTGGCCCTAAGCCAGAGGTTCCAGGCGATTGTGAGCTATGTGAGTTTCCTGAGTGATTATTTCGACGCGATCTTGAAGGAAGATGACGACAAAAAGCTGGAGGACGCCTTGGACACGGTGTCCCAGGGCGCCTCGGCGCTGGCCAAACGATATGGGTCGGCCGACAGTGTGATCATAAGATACCGGGGCAGGTCCAGCCTGGAGAGCGGCGAGGCGGCCCACAGCCATGATTTCACCGTGCAGACAGGGCGCACCCTGCTCGATGTCTCCACTCTGAAGAAGCTGGTTTCCATAGAAAAAAACGAGGCGTATCGATTGGGCGAAAAGCTGGGGCTTTCTTTCAACTCCATACCGCCCCTG
>JAOUPQ010000323.1 GCA_029879765.1 Nitrospinota bacterium
CCAAGCCACTGGCCCGATATCCTCCTCGCCTCTTCCCCATGGCCGGGGTCGCCATCGGATTCTCGCACCAAAACTCCGCTCTTCAGCGCGTTGTTATGCTGCCGTCTGATATCCTCCTTCCCCCGTCCGCTCCACGAATGTTCCGCCAGGTCGATTATCCCTTCTTCACCAAGTTGATTTGCGTAATAACCCATATCCCGCAGGATCCGGGCTGTGGAGCGATTGATATGGAAGAAGGTTATCCTGGGATGGGATTGGTGGTACTGGAGCAGCAGATCATATGTGGCCTCTGGCGGACACACAGGGTCGCCCACGGTGTAGCGAAAAGGGCCATAATCCCTGTACCCGATATACCCGGACACCCCATCATGCCCCTCGAACGATTCCATGCCAGGCTGCAGGGTGTGCATGGCCATGGGGCTGGCCCCCCACCTTTGCAGCATGGCCCAAAGCCTTGGGTCTGGGTCAGTCGAAATCCCGGCTTTCGATGATGGCTTTTTCCTTATCAGCGCAGACAAGCTCATAACACTTAGCTTCCTTGATAAAGGCCCCGGCCCAGGCGTTCACCGAGTCTTTGAACGCCCCGCGCCCCCCGAGCAATCCTCCGCGCAAGAGATACGTCCGGAGAAATACGCCCATCGGAACCATCGTCAATCGGAAGGCGAAAGCAAATCCGCCGCTTTCTGGATGGGCGGCCCAGGCCTCTCTGGCCGTCTTGTCCGTTTCGGCGTTGATCTCGTCTATGACCTCCGCCTGCAGGGCCATCCTATTCTTTTCTTTCGTAGGCTTTGCCCATGGCCCAGATGCTGTACATAAGCCCGAGGAACACGAACCATGCTCCGGCCAGGCCTATCTTCCGGGTCTGGATCTCCGCCAGCATGTTGTGGATATCCCCGCTGACGCTGGAAGCCTGGGACAACACGGTTTCCGATGTCTTTTTCAGCGATTCCACGTCCATCTTGTGGGTAATAATATGCAATTCCGCCAGATTGGTCTGGGCTTTGGCCAGGCGCTCCTCGATTCCGCTGATCTCGAAGCCGCCGTGGGCGTTGGCCTTGAACTCCTCCATTTCCGTCTGCGCGGTCTCCACAGCTTTGATAGTGGACAACATCAGGGACTGGATCCCCAGTCCCGCCACATAGGCCGGGGAGCTTTCTTCATGGCACTGGATGCAGTCAGATTCCCCCTTGCCGCTGAATTTCGCCACCGATGGGCGCACCACATCATGGTTCTTGTGACAATTTAGACAGACCGGCTCTCCCGTCTTCTTAAACGCGGTCCAGTGGGGGCTGGACTTGTAATTCTCCGCCTGGGCCGCATGGCAGTTGAAGCACACGGTTTGCGTCCTTTCGGAACGGGCGGGGAGGATGCCGTGGTTTCCATGGCAATCCATGCAAGTGGGCACCAGGACATCCCCTTCGGTAAACTTTTGATAGTGCCAGCTCTTTTTATATAACTCCAGCTGGTTGGAGGCTTTCCGGCGTTTCTCGAAAACATCTTTTTTGGAGTGGCATCCCCCACAGGTTTCCGGAATGTTCTTCCGGTGGGCCATGGAGTTGGGATCCTTGACCTTCAATATCTTGTGCTTGCCATGGCAATCGACACATGTGGGGGCGTCGGCGTCCCCAGAGGCGCTTTTTTGTCCATGGACGCTGCCAGAGTATAGTTCATATTGGTCGGAGCGCTGGTTGAACGCCCTCATCATTTTCGCGTCGGAGTGACACTTGGAACAGAGTTTGGGGATATCCTTCTTTTCCGGTTTGCCGACAAATCCCTCGGAAGGCTCCATGGCGATCTCTTCGTCATTCGGATTCCCCCCGTGGCAATCGGCGCACATTATCCCCGCCTCGAAATGAGCGGATTCCTTCCAGTCCTTCACAGGCGGGGTAAGGATTTCGTCTTCCAGGTCGCTATGACAGACCACGCAGACATATTTATCCAGGTTCATGTGGTTTTGCTGGGAAAGCGCCAATGGCGCAAAGGAGAGGATAAAAACCAGGAGAGTTACAGAAAAAGAGAAACGACTCATGAAAAACATTCCGATTCGGCGCGGCATTACATCATATCCATTCGTAAACTTGAAGCCAACTAGCCCCCCGGCGGTGGCCCGACCGGTGTTTGATATTAAACAAGGCGGCCGTGAGAAAAATCGCTTTTCCTCACCGCCGCCCTGTGGACGCCACTGCTACTGTTTGAATTCAACCCTGCGGTTGAACGCCCTTCCGGCCCTGGTGTCGTTGCTCTTGGCCGGCTTCTCCTCGCCCTGGCTCATCACAACGAATATCTTGTCGGTTTCCACTCCCAGCTCTTTAACCAGGAATTTCTTCACTTCCCTGGCCCTCCTCAGGCCCAGGTTGTAGTTATACCCATTCGGCCCGATGGAACAGGCGTGCCCTTCCAGGATTACCCTGGCCAGCGGGTTGTCCCGGAACACCTTGGCATTGTGTTTCAGGCTCGCCACCGCCGCATCGGTCAGCCGGGAACTGTCGAACATGAAATGGACGGTTTCCATCGCCACTATTATGCGTGCATCACCTCCGCCCACAGGTCCACGCCTTTGGTCTCCGTTACCGTCACCATGATCATCACCGCCCATATGCTCATCGCGGCCGTCATCATGTCTGGCGTTTCCGAATTCCAGGGTGACACCCACCGCCGTCAGGCTGTTCGGGCTCCCCTCCCCGGCGCCGCCGCCCCAGGAGCTGTATCCCACAAATGCGCTGCCCGCAATGGCGGTTTCGCCCGGATGCCCAAAATGGGTGCGCAGGGCGACGCTCTGCTTTGTATTGTCGGTCCTGTGCAGCACCTGTTTGCTCCACACGCGGCCACTGACCTCGGCGGCCAACGACAGCTTGT
>JAOUPQ010000084.1 GCA_029879765.1 Nitrospinota bacterium
GGAGTATTTCGAGAAAGTGGACCTGCTGCGCAGCCAAGTTCCCGGCATGGCTCTGACATCGGATATCATAGTGGGCTTTCCGGGGGAAACGGAGGAGGATTTTCAGATGACTGTTGACGCTTTGGAGCGAGTTCGATACGATAACATCTTTCTTTTCAAATACTCCCCCCGGCCTGGAACAGCCGCCACAAAATTGACCGATCCGGAAGTGGACAAGGTCGCCGTCGGAGAGAGGTTTACCCAGCTGATGGAGAATCAGAATGCCATTAGCCGCCAGGTATATGAAGGATGGGTGGGCAGGCAGGTGGAGATTTTGGTGGAAGGACCGAGCAGAAATAATCCATCGAAAGGCTCTGGAAGGACAAAGGAAAATCTCATGGTACATTTCATGTCAGATAATGACTACACTGGAAAGTTCATTCGTGTTAGTATCAATCATGCGGGCAGGTTTTTTCTGGAAGGCCAGTTGGCGTAAATTATCCTCGGGAGCCATCTAGATGAATAAAAATGAAATGGTGGAGATGAGGGTGGAGAATCTTGTATTTGATCCTCTTACCAATACACCAATTATAATCCTGAAGGACATGTTGAACGAAAAATCGCTTCCTATCTGGGTGGGCTACCCGGAAGCCACGGCCATCGCCCTGCAGATGGAATCAGTCACCACCCCCCGGCCCATGACCCACGACCTTATAAAAAATATCCTCACCAGCGTAAAAGCTTCAGTAAATTATATTTGCGTAAATGACCTCAAAGACAGTACATTTTATGCCATTATATCCATTGGCTCCGGTAAAGAAGAAGTGGAAGTGGATTCTCGCCCATCGGACGCCATAGCGGTCGCCTTGCGACTGAAGGTTCCCATATACGTGAACCAGAAGGTGCTGGAAAACGCCAAGGAGTATGAAGTCAGCCCTGGGTCGGAACATGGAGGGGAGAACGAGGATCAGGTTAAAAAGTGGCTGGACGAGATTAAGCCAAGCGATTTCGGGCAGATCGACCAGTAAGTTTTATGATAACAGGGGGGAGACAGATGGAGTTCTGCCCTTTTTACACAATATTATTTTTGGAGACTCAACAGTGCTTTGGATCATGGGGGGGTCAATCAAGGTAGTAATGAGAAGAATATCTTTTATAGCTTTAGCTTTCGTGTCCACATTATCGGCGGCTCCATGCACATCCTTTGCGATTCCGGGAGTGGAGCATCCTGCCACGGAAAGCAGGATGGACGACGAGCGGATGGCCCAGACCAACAGCGGCAAACAGGTTTCTCAAACATCTGTGAGCACGGGAAAGCCTCAGGGGTTCCACCAGGAGGGCGCCATCATCGGGCTAGATAAGCAAAATGGCGTGGGGATCATAAATATCGGGCAGGACAAAAATGTGATCCAGGGTGACATGTTCGCCGTGGTGAGGGTTAAGGACAAGATCGTGGATCCCGCCACAGGCGAAGTGATCCGTGTGATCCAGGAGTTTATCGGCACTGTCGAGGCCGTCTCCGTCCGCAAATCCAACACCGATGTGAAGCTGGACAAAGGCGCCAAATATATCGAAGAGGGGGACAGTGTCCGAAGAAAGCCCTCCACCCCTTCCGGGATTTCCATAAAGAACATTTCCACCAGACGGATAGAGATCAGCTGGAACCTGTCCTATGAACCGGAAGTCCGGGGATACAAGATCTACAGATCTTCAGAGTCCAACACCGGCCCCTTCGAACTGGTGGAAATGGTCACCAAGGGGGATGCCACCAGTTTCGAGGATAGATCCTCCTCGAAATTCCCCATTGTCGAAGGAAAAGTTTATCACTATCGTGTGTCCAGCTATAACCTGTTGAACAACGACAGCGATCAATCGAACGTGGTGACAATTTCCGCAAAAGACGCCCCTGCTCCACCGGCGAACCTAAAAGCGGAGGGAGATAAAATCCGTTCCAACTATCTCGAATGGATCCCCATTGAGGATCCGGACGTCTCCGGCTACAAGATCTTTCGAACTTTGGGAAAGCGGGGCGAATTCGTGGAGGTGGACAATCTGAAAGGCAGGGAGACCAGGAATTATACCGATTATGGTGGTGGAAAACCGCTTTCACCAAAGCTGGAGGACAGCACGGAATACAGCTACAAGGTTTCCGCTTACAACATCTTTGGAACGGAAGGGCCCAAGAGCTCCTCTGTCTCCGCCACCACCGCCTCTCCTCCCACAGTGCCCACCGGCTTTTCCGCCAAGGGGATGCAACCGAGGATGGTACCTCTTACCTGGGATGTGCATCCCGACCCCAACGTGAAAGGATACATTATCTCCCGGAGCGACAGCCCTGATGGCCCATTCGAGGAAGTGGCGAAAATCGAAGGTAGGAACATAAACAACTATGTGGACAAAGGAGCGCCCCCCTCCTCCGGCTGGGGAGTCAGCTCTACCAAAAAGGGAACAGAACTGGAAGACGCGCATCTGTACTTTTACAAAGTACAGGCGTACAACTGGGTGGACTCCAGATCGGATTACACATCGGCGGTGTCGGTTTTGACCAAACCAGTCTCCTTCCCGCCGGAAAAATTCACCGCCACAAGCAACCGGCCCAGACAGGTTCCACTGGAATGGAGGCCAGTGCCGGACATCACCATAGCATGGTATGAGGTCTTCCGGTCGGATACCGTGGATGGTGAATTCAAGAAGATCGGCGCGGTAAAATCCGATTCCTCCCACTACCTGGATGAAAAGCTGCCCGACGGAAAAAACTATTTCTACAAGATCAGGGCGGTGGACAAGTTTGGGCTGATTGGGGAATTCACCGATCCGATTTCCGCCACGACAAAATTGCTGCCCGCCAAAGTGGCAGGATTAAGATGGGAGATCATCAGCGGGGAACCCACCCTGCTATGGAATGCGAACCCGGAAGTGGACATAAAGGAATATATCATCTATGAGAAGGGTTTCTTCGGCTGGTCAAAGGTTGGGACTTCCAAAACAGCGCAATTCATAATCAGGGGATTGGCCAGCGGAAGCACGTCCAGCTTTGCAGTGTCGGCCGTGGATGGGGACGACCTGGAAGGGGAGAAATCCGAGTCCACCACCGTGAGGCCATAAACTGCCGGCGTAGAGATGGAATCAGAGAAAAACAGAAAATATATCTGCCAGGTGTGTGGATACATTTACGACCCCAGGAAGGGGGACAAGGACACTGGGATAGCTCCCGGAGTGCCATTCGAGGATCTTCCACCAGACTGGGAATGCCCGGATTGCGGGGCGGGTCTTGATGACTTTTCCGCAATTTGATATCGGCTCCCTGGCCAGGGGCGCCTCTCCCCTCCCCCCCTTTTGCCCATCGCCATGAACAACCTGGCCTGAATATTCCCGGCGCCCTGGAATTCTAGCCGTAATTTATTGCCATTACCCCGCAAGTTGTGTTGTAATAGGTGGTTTAACCTGCCAATCACCATACAAGATAGTGACGCAGGAAAACACACATGTTTTCAGATTCCCGCGCCCTCAAGTGCGGCCAGCAAAGCCGTCGGAGTGGGAAGGAGAAGAAAACAGAGGACTAACTTGAGATAATCGAAAGGAAAATTATCGTGAAAGAAATCTCGCTCCAGACAATGATGGAGGCCGGCCTTCATTTCGGCCATCAAACCAAAAGATGGAACCCCAAAATGCGCAAATATATCTTCGGATCGCGCAACGGGATCTACATCCTCAATCTGCAAAAGTCATTGAAGCTGATGAACAAGGCCCTGGCTTTCGTGAAGGATCTTTCCGCTTCAGGAGGCAAAATCCTCTTCGTAGGCTCCAAGGTCCAGGCCAAGCCCATCATCCGGGAACAGGCCGAACTTTGCCAGATGCCCTTCGTCTCCGAGCGTTGGCTCGGCGGCATGCTCACCAACTTTGAAACCATCAAAAAAAGCGTGGGAAGGCTCAAACAGCTGGAGGAGATGAACGAGGATGGATCATTCAAGGTGCTGGCGAAGAAAGAAGTGATCAGGCTGCAGAAGGAACTCGGCAAGCTGGAGAAAAACCTGGGCGGCATGAAGCATATGCAATCCCTGCCGGACGCCGTGTTCATTGTGGACACCCGCAAAGAACGCATAGCCCTCTTCGAAGCGGTCAAGCTGGGAATCCCCGTCATTGGCCTGGTGGACACCAACTGCGACCCTGATGGGGTTGAGTATATTATCCCGGGCAACGACGACGCCAACCGGGCCATCCACATGGTCGCCTCCGCCCTGGGAGAAGCCATCCTGGAGGGGAAGAAGGAACACGACATGAAGATCAAAGCCCTGGCCGAGGAGCGAGAAAGAGCCGCCGCCGAAACCATAAAGTGGGAGCGGGAGAAAAAGGAAGCCAAGGCAGCGGCCAGCAATGCCGCCCCTGCCCCAGGAGTGGCGGAACCGGGAGACAACAGCCCCGGCGACCAGCCTAGCGCCAGCTAGCATCCGGTTTGCCTTTTCCAAAGAGGGACACCACTGGAAATTACACTTTAATTTATACAAAGGATTAGCAGACAGATGACTGTTACGATGGATATGATAAAGGATCTGCGCCAGCGAACCGGCGCGGGAATCATGGAATGTAAAGAAGCGCTGAGGGAATCGGACGGAGATATTGAAGCCGCCACCCAGTACCTGCGCAAAAAAGGAGTCAGCAAGGCGGCCAAGAAGGCGGACAGGAACACCAAGGAAGGGGCTGTGCGCACTGTGGTGGATGGCGCCATCGCGGCCATGGTGGAAGTGAAATGCGAAACGGACTTCGTCGCCAGAAACGACAAGTTCCAGGAATTCACCTCCAACCTGACAGAGCATACCGCAGGGTCGGATTTTGTGGAAGGTGATGAAGAATTTCTGGCCCAGCCATATCTCAAGGATAAATCAAAGACGGTTAAAGATATCCTGACCGCCATGATCTCCGAAATTGGGGAGAATATCGTGGTGGGCCGCAGGGTGCATATGAAACTCCAGGGGCCGGGCCTGCTGGCCTCCTATGTGCACGGAGTGGGGAATATCGGTGTTCTGCTGGAGCTGGGGGCCGATAGCGACAATGTGGCCCAAAAGCCGGAAGTGGCCAACCTGGCCCGCGACCTGACCATGCAGATCGCCGCCATGAGGCCGATCGCCCTAAACCCGGACGAAATCCCCCAGGAGATCATCGACAGGGAGAAGGAAGTCTTCGCCGCCCAGGCGCGGGAGAGTGGAAAACCGGAGCAGATCATTCCAAAAATCGTGGAAGGCAGCCTGAAGAAGTTCTTCACCGAATCATGCCTCCCCATGCAGGCCTTCGTAAAGGACAACAAGAAGACCATAGAAGCGTTGATCAAGGAAGTCTCCTCCACAGTCGGGGGCCAGATCTCCATACGGCGTTTCTTCCGATACGAGCTGGGGGAATAAGCAACGAATGAGCCAACCCAGTCCGTTTTATAAAAGGATTCTGTTAAAGCTGACCGGTGAGGCGTTCTGCAGCAAGGAAGGCTTCGGCATCGATTTTGACGTAGTAATGCGCCTTGCCAAGGAGCTCAAGGAGGTCAGGGACCTGGGAGTGGAGATCGGTGTGGTGGTCGGTGGGGGCAACATTTTCCGCGGATCCATTGCCCACAAAAACGGGATGGACCGCGTTATCGCCGATAACATGGGAATGTTGGCCACCATGATCAACGGGCTTGCCCTGCAAAACGCCCTGGAAGAGCAGAACTGCCACACAAGGATGATGACCTCCATAGACATCCACCAGCTGGCCGAGCCTTATGTCCGGCGCAGGGCCATCCGGCATCTGGAAAAGGGCCGGGTTATCATCCTGGCCGGCGGCACGGGCAACCCATACTTTACTACGGACACCACCGCCAGCCTGCGGGCTATGGAGATCGGCGCCGATGTGATTCTCAAGGCTACCAAAGTGGATGGCATATACGACGCCGACCCCATGAAGGTGGCCTCCGCCAGAAAATACACGGAGCTAAAATTCATGGACGTCCTCCGGGACAACTTGAAAGTAATGGACGCCGCCGCCATATCGCTATGTATGGAGAACAATGTGACCATCGTTGTTTTCAACCTCAACGTGTATGGCAACATCAAAAGAGTGGTGTTGGGGGAAAAAATCGGGACCATCGTCAAGGAGACCTAAACCAATGGAAAAGATTCTAGAAGAAGTTATCCACAAGATGGATGTAACGATAGACCACCTGTCCAAGGAACTGGCCGGAATCCGCACTGGTCGAGCGTCGCTGGGGCTTCTGGAGGGGATCACCGTGGATTATTACGGAGTCAAGACGCCCCTGAGCCAGGTGGGCACCCTTTCCACGCCAGACGCGCTGACCATATCGATCATGCCCTGGGAAGCCACTCTAGTACCTGCGATCGAAAAAGCCATTTTAACCTCCAACCTGGGGCTCACACCGCAAAGCGACGGCAAAACCATCCGCATTCCCATCCCTCCCCTCACCGAAGAGCGGCGCAAGGACCTGGTCAAGATGGTGAAAAAGCTGGGCGAGGAGGGGAAAGTGGCCATCCGCAACGTCCGCCGCGAAGGGATAGAGCACGTTAAGAAACAGGAGAAGAACAAGGAGCTTCCTGAGGATCTGGCCAAGAAAGCTACGGAAAAGATCCAGAAGATCACCGACGAGCATGTGGCCAAGGTGGATAAAATTACGGAAGAAAAAGATAAGGAAATAATGGACCGCTGAGCCGATCCATGCCCTCTGACAAAGATACAAATCCCAATCCGGTTCCGGCCACCCTGGATCCGGCCAGGCTCCCCAGCCACATCGCCATCATCATGGATGGCAATGGACGATGGGCAAAAAAACAGGGCTTGCCCAGGATAGAGGGACACAGGGTGGGAGTCAATGTGGTGGACAAGGTGGTGGCCCACTGCCGGTCCATGGGGATCAAGGCGCTGACACTATACTCTTTCAGCTCGGAAAACTGGAAACGGCCGAAAACAGAAGTAGGCGCCCTGATGAATATCCTGAAAGCTTACGTTAAAAAGGAACTTTCCAGAATGCTGAAGGAGAATATCCGGTTCAACGCCATTGGCGCCCTGGAAAACCTGCCGGACTTTGCTCTCGACGCGGTCCGCGAAGCGATGGAGTCCACAAAAAACAATGATGGAATGACCCTCACCCTGGCCCTCTCCTACGGCTCCAGGGAGGAAATCACAACCGCCGTCCGACGCATCGCCCGGGAAGTACGGGAAGACAGGTTGAGCCCGACGGACATTGACGAGACATTGATAAGCCGGTATCTGGGCACATCGGATCTGCCAGACCCGGACCTGCTGATCCGGACCAGTGGCGAGCTTCGTATCAGCAATTTCCTGCTTTGGCAAATAGCCTACACCGAGCTGTATTTCACAGACAAGTTGTGGCCCCAGTTCACCACAGACGACGTGGATGAGGCCATCCGATCCTACCAGTCCAGGGAACGGAGGTTCGGGCTCACCACGGGCCAGATCTCCGGAGAAGAAGGCTAGAAGATTATGATAAGGCTCGCCAGCGGACTCACCATCGCCTTCGCCCTGTTGCTGCTTATCCTTTATGGGTCCGCATTTCACTTCTTCTGTTTCGCCCTTTTCGTTTCCGGCATGGGGGCCTATGAATTCTTCGACATGCTCAAATCCGGTGGCAGGCCCAGCCCCGTCATGGCGGGGGTTCCGGCGGTGGTGGCCATAACCGCCGTCCTGTATTTGGGCCCAGCCCAATACGGCGCCATCGCCATCCTGGCGCTGTTCATACTCTCGGCGTCGGTATCGGTTTTCGGGAACTATAAGGACAATGTGGCGGCCGGCGCCTATCTGACCTACAGCGCCGTTTTTATCGGCGCTCCCATGGCGGCCCTGGCGCTTATCCGGGCGCAGATAGACGGCCAGGGATTTGTGATCATGCTCATAACCGCCACCGCCATGTGCGACACTGGAGCCTTTTACGTGGGGAAGAACTTCGGCAAAAGGAAGCTGGCCCCAAAGCTCAGCCCCGGGAAGACAGTGGAGGGCTTTATCGGCGGAATTGGAGGCGCCGTGCTGGGCGCTGTGGTGGTGTGGTGGCTGATGATCTCCTCCCTCAACGCCACCGAGGCGGTGATAGCAGGCCTGCTGGTCGGCCTGCTGGGGCCCATTGGCGACCTGGCCGAATCCGCCATCAAGAGAAACATGGGGGTGAAGGACGCAGGATCGCTGATCCCCGGCCATGGCGGCGTCCTGGATCGGGTGGACAGCCTGCTCTTCACTTCCGCGGCGTTCTACCTGTTTCTACAGGTACACTCCGGTCTATGAGACATCTAACAATCCTTGGCTCCACAGGCTCCATCGGTGTCAATGCCCTCAGGATAGTGGAGAGCCATCCGGACCGGTTCCGGGTGGAGGCGCTGGCCGCATGGACCAATATAGTGAAGCTGGCGGAGCAGATCGAAATGTTCCGCCCCAAGGTTGTGTGCGTGGCGGACAAGCAGAGGGCCGTCGATCTGCGTTCCATGGTGAAAAGAAGAGTCAAGATCCTCCATGGCGCCCAGGGGGCCATAGAATGCTCCACCCACGACAAGTCGGAAATGGTCCTATCCGCCATGGTTGGCGCCGCCGGACTGGCCCCCACCATGGCCGCCGTGAAGTCTGGCAAAACATTGGCTCTGGCCAACAAGGAAACCCTGGTCACCGCTGGCGAAGTTGTCATGCGCGAGGCCAGGGCGGCAAAAGTGAAGATCATCCCGGTGGACAGCGAGCATTCCGCCCTGTTCCAAGCGCTGCGGGGCGAGAAGATGAACAGCGTCCAGCGGATAATACTCACCGCCTCCGCCGGGCCCTTCATCAATACCCCCTTGGCCAAGCTCCAGAAGGTCACCGTGGAACAGGCCTTGCGCCACCCCAACTGGAGCATGGGAAGAAAGATCACCATCGATTCTGCCACCATGATGAACAAGGGGCTGGAGGTGATCGAGGCGCGTTGGCTGTTCAACCTGCCGCCTGAAAAGATAGAAGTGGTGGCCCACCCCCAAAGCATCATCCACTCCATGGTGGAGTTTATCGATTCCTCCATCATCGCCCAGATGGGACTGCCGGATATGCGGGCGCCTATCGCTTTTGCGCTGAATTATCCATCCCGACAGACCACCGACATTCCGCGCCTGGATATTGCCGCCATGGGGACGATGACCTTCATGGCGCCCGACGCCAAACGGTTCCCTTCCCTACCCCTGGCCTATGAGGCGCTGCGGATGGGCCCGCGAGCCACCGCGGCCCTAAACGCCGCCAACGAAGTGGCGGTGGAGGCGTTTCTGGCCAAACAGATCGGTTTTACAGCCATACCTGTAATCTGCCAAAAAGTCCTGGCCAAATCGGAAACCGGGGCCCTGGCCACCGTGGCCGAAGCTCTGGCCATGGACCGGACCGCGCGAGCTTATGCCAAGGAAGCGGTGGAGCAGGTCGCCAGATCCTTTCCCTACCCTTCCTATTGATCATGAAAATTCTGCACATTATGTTTTCCGTCGGTTGGGGCGGGCTGGAGAAATACGCCATCGACCAGGCCGTGGGGATGCGGGAGCGCGGCCATGAAGTCTCCTTCATTCGCAGGGCGAACACCGAAACGGCCAAGGCCCTCTTTGCCATGGATTTCCCCGGCCAGGAGTGGGCTCCCCTCCCCTATGTGGATATCATGGCCATGGTCCGGATACGACGCGCCGCCAATGAAATGGGCGCAGGTATTATCCACGCCCATCATTCGGCGGATCTGGGCCTCATATTCCCCGCCATGATCGGCCTGAAGCAGATCAAGTTTATCTTCTCCACTTATATGCGCATTCCCCGCCCGAAAAAGGACCTGTACCACAGGATGGAATATGGCGCCGTGCAAAGGGTGCTCACGTTGAGTGACCAGATGACGGAAAACGCCCGGCGCAACCTGCCCGTGGCGCCCCACCGCATTATGACCATGCCATACGGCATACGGATTGAGAATTTCGATTCCTCGTCGATCCCCAAGGGGGAGATAAGGGATAAATATCAGGTTCCGAAAGACGCGCCTCTGATTGGCATTATCGGCAGGCTGGATCCTCTGAAGGGGCAGATGGAAATGATCCGGGCCATGCCTGCCATACATGCGAAATTTCCCAACGCTGTTCTGGCGCTGGTGGGGGGCGAGACTCCCGAGCTTGTGGGAACCTATAAGCCCCGGCTGGAGAAGGAAGTGGAGTCGCTGGGGCTGGGAAAGAGCGTGATATTCACCGGATACTCGACGAATCCGGCCCTGCCCCTGGCCGACCTGGATGTCTATGTGATTCCCACCGACAACGAAACTTTCGGGATGAGCGCCATAGAGGCGATGGCCATGGAGGCGCCTGTGGTGGGGGCGGACAACGGAGGGCTTCCGGAGGTGCTGGATCATGGCGCCTGCGGCCTGTTGGCCAACCCCAGGGATCCGGCTTCCCTGGCCCAGGCTGTGATCCGATATCTCTCTGATGAAGATTTGAGAAAAACC
Organism: Nitrospinota bacterium; assembly: GCA_029879765.1. GTDB lineage: Bacteria > Nitrospinota_A > UBA7883 > UBA7883 > UBA7883 > JAOUMU01. Next base: position 10,448 of record JAOUPQ010000084.1, read on the forward strand.
ATGAGCCGCAAGGGCCGGGAAAAAGCGCAAAGACTTTATGACCGCGTCAAATCGATGGACCGGCTGGAGAAAATCTATCAGGATACGTTGAGCGAGAGCTGACCCTGGGAGAAAT
>JAOUPQ010000085.1 GCA_029879765.1 Nitrospinota bacterium
GCTGTTCTCCGCCGCCACGATCAGGGTGCGCTCGAACTGGCCGGTCTCCTTCTGGTTCATCCGGAAGTAGGTGGATAGCTCCATGGGGCACCGCGTGTTGGGTGGGATATAGACAAAGGAACCATCTGTGAAGACCGCGCTGTTGAGGGCGGAATAGAAGTTGTCTCCGGCCGGAACCACGGAACCTAGATATTTTTCAATCAGTTCCGGGTATTCTTTCATAGCCTCGGATATGGAACAGAAGATGACCCCGACCTCCGCCAGCTTCTTTCTGTGGGTTGTGGCCACGCTGACGGAATCGAAAACCGCATCCACAGCCACATTTGATATCCGTTTCTGCTCGTCCAGGGGAATTCCCAACTTGTCAAAAGTTTCAAGTAATTCTTTAGGAATATCATCTAAGCTGTTGTATTTCTTTTTGTCTTTAGGAGCAGAGTAATACGAGATATCCTGAAAATCGATTGTCGGGTAGTCCACATGAGCCCACGTCGGCTCTTTCATTTCCAGCCAGCGGCGATAGGCCTCCAGCCGGAAATTGAGAACAGACTCCGGCTCTTCCTTGCGGCGGGATATTTCCCGAACCACTCGCTCGCTCAAGCCCTTGGGCAAGGTGTCCGACTCGATTTCGGTTTTAAAGCCGAACTTGTACTCTCGGTCGCTAAGTAACTGTTGTACTTCAGGTTGCAGTTGAGTTGCTTCGCTCATTTTCCTTCCTTAGATAGGTTTACCACGGGAAACTGTTGGCCACCAGGGTCAGCCTCTCGTTTACCTTGGCCTTGATTACATTTTCGACCACCAGGAAGGTGGATCCGATAGACGCGGAGCAGGAGCTGCATGCCCCTTGAAACTCCGCATAAATGTCCCAATCGTTTTTGATATCCAGAATGTCGATGTCCCCGCCGTCCATGGCCAAAGCATCACGGACCTGGCCATCTATCGCCTGGTTGATAAGCTCGATTCGCTCCGATTTACTCAGTTTCAGCCACTTCTCATCCTCGGCGGATCCAGTGGCTTTTTTCAATTCGGAGGCTTTTTTGCCACTCAAGGATAGCTTGGCCAGAGCCACAGGGTAGTCCTGTTTCAGGTTCGCAATAAGGCTGTTGATCTGATTGATAAGGGAGTCTTTGTTAAAGGGGTAGTAGTTGGATTGTTCAAGATGGGATATCACCTGCTCCCCCGTGATCGAAAAAGCCTCCTGCATGGGGGAGTCCTGGGCAATGTCGCATATAGCCTCGCCGGTAGCCACAGAGTCCGACCCACCATAGGTGAAGAATTTGGCCTTCACCACTTTCTCCTCTTCAGGATCGATCAACCAGAAAATCTTGGTGTCCTCCACCTTTGTAGAGACAAATGCCAACCCCATTGCGGTGGCCTCTTCAAGGAAATAGACACCTCGATGTTTTGGGCTTGTTCCGTATTCCTTCTTTGGCGTTGTCGCTGTCATTTTCATTATCTCTTCCAATCAAAATAAGTTCTGCACCTTTGATAAGCAAGTATCAGGCCAATGTGTAACTAGCTGTTTATATAAGGAATAACTATAGGTAGGGTTTGGGAATGACAAAAATGTCTTAGAGTGATGTCGCGAATGGCTTAACCGCAACTGTCATACTACGAGATATTCGTGAAAAAAAACGATATCAAATTCCGCAAAGAAGCGAAAAAGCCCCCCATCCAGCTTCATGTGTCACTGGCAAAAGAGAGATTCCCTGTTATGGAGTGGGCGCCCCATTGGGCTCCCTGGCTTTGTCATAATCAAATATTGGCAACTCCACAGACACCATGGAGCCCATGTTGTTTCCCTTGCTTTCGATGCTGATCGACCCTCGGTGATGTTCAATGATCATCCTGCAAAGCGCCAGCCCCAGGCCCATGCCACCGCTTTTGAAGGAATATTCGGTCATGGATTTGCGGAAAGGATCATGCAAGGAAAAGTATGGCTCAAACAGATGGGACATATCCTCTTTTTCTATGCCGATTCCCGTGTCTTTGAAGATAAAGCGCGCCTTTCCCTTTTCCTTTTGAGTGGTGACATGGATCTCTCGACCATCGGGGGTGAACTTGATGGCGTTGGAGAGGATGATATCGAACGCTCGCAGCAACATTTCCTGGTCTCCCATGATCCTGGTCTGCTTCGGGAAGGATTCGAGTTCCACGTTCATAATAAGGTTTCTTCGAGCAGCTTTCATCTCCTCCATCGCTTTTTCCAGGCTGGATACCAGGGTCAGGTATGGGTAAAAGAGATAGAAATTCTTTTCCGCATCGGGCCTGGAGAGGTCTTCCATCAAGGTCGTGGCGGATATTATTCTTTCCATCCCGGTCATCGATTCATCCAGGATGTTTTCTATATATTGAGTCTCCATCGTTTTCGGCTTTATATCCCGCATCAGGGCCTTGACCAATTGCATGTTGGACATGGGAGTTCGCAGTTCATGAGAGGTGACTGCGGTGAAATAATCCCTGGCCTTCTTGAGCATGGTTTCATGGGAGATATCCCGGGCCACCGCCACGTAATTGACTATGTTTCCATGCATGTCGAGAACAGGGGAGATGGTGGTGTGTGATTCGAATAACACGCCGTCCTGCTTTTTATTGACTATCTTGCCGCTCCACGATTCTCCACTCTGGATTGTGGCCCAAAGGTTTGTGTAAAACTGTTTGTCATGCTGGCCGCTTTTCAAAATGTTTGGTTTTTTCCCCATGGCATCCTTGGCGGTGTATCCGGTCAATCTCTCGAAAGTGGGATTTACATAGGTGATGATCCCATCTGGATCCGTGATCACCACAGATTCCGCCGCCTGCTGCACCGCCGAAGCCAGCTTCTTTCGTTCCACTTCATCCTGGTTCCTGCGGGTAATGTCCCTGGCGAAAGCAAATAACATCTGGTCCTCCGCGCCAGGGTAGGCCACACTCAGGTCCACATCCACCAGGGCTCCGTCTTTCCTGCGGAACACGGTTTCGAACCTGTCCCAACCTTGGGCAACTATCCTGGACAGATGTTCCCTGATCTGCTCCTTTGAATCATTTTCTTCAATATCCGAGATTTGCATTCGGATCAATTCATCTTTCTCATAGCCGGTGAGCTGGCAGAAGGCTTTGTTCACGTCCACGAAATGCCCTCCAGTGTCGCAAGCGGAGAAACCATCCATAGTGGTATCCAGTATCATCCGGTATCTCTCCTTGGAGATATGGACAGCTTCTTCGGAGAGCATTCTTGCCTTGATCTCCGCAATAAGACTCCGGTTGGTTTCCGCCAGTTCCTCGGTTCTTTCCTCCACCCGGTTTTCCAAAGTCTGCTTGGCGTTCTTCAGTTCCATCTCCGCCTTTTTTTTCAGGCTGTTGTCCCGGATCAGGCCTGTGAAGAACATTTCCTCACCCATCCGCCAGGAGGAGAGGGACAACTCTATCGGGAATTCCAGCCCATCTTTGGTCAGGGCGGTGACCTCCACGGTTTTGCCGATCACCCTGGGCTCTCCTCCACTCAGCACTCTCTGGATGCCATCAATGTGGGCCTGGCGATATCGCTCCGGGATAATGATGGACAACGACTCTCCAATAACATCGTCCGCCATATATCCAAACATCTTTTCCGCGCTTCTATTCCAGTATGTTATGGAAGCTTTCGAATCAATGATGATTATGGCGTCGATGGCGCTCTCCACCACGGAGCGGAATTTTTTTTGGGTGGCCTCCAGATTGATCATTATCCGAGAGTTTACCAGCGCCACCGCCGCCAACTCGCCAAACGCGCTGGCTATATGGGCGTCCCTATCATTAAATCCCCCTTCTTTGTTGGCAAGCCCAATGATCCCCACTGTTTTGCCATCCATATTCATGGGGGAGAAAAGGACATTTTCCAAAGTGGCGTGACCTTTGGGCAGATATTTTTTCCACTTGCTGGTGTCGAACTGATTCTCATATACCACCTCGCCCAGATCATAAGCGATGCCCCTCAAACCACGCACAGGCATGGGGAGCGATGGATCGACGGTGCACTTGCGCCCGCCAGCGTCCAGGAACAGAACCTCGTTCTCCATTCCGTCCGCGGTGAGCATCGCCACATATCCCGCAGTGGCGCCTATCACAGTTTTCAAGCAGTCGAATATTTCCCTGGCGGTTTCATGGAAGGTGTCGTATTTCATAATGGAACGAGCGGCCTGCAACAAAGCCAGCGCTTCTTGCTCCGAATGATCCGACTTTCCTGCTTGAGGAAGTGATACTTTTGAAACAACCATGATCGATCTTTCCCGGGTCTAGGATCACCGAATACGGCAGATCTTTATCTTAATCTAGGTCCCTGGCATGGAAAATACCAAATCAGGATGTCTATAACAACGCGTTATGTATATACATGCTTGGGTTGGCGCCATGGCATATCCCACAGCAGGTGTGTGATATCACTCACTCGAAATATCAAAGCATACTTAAGTATCTGTAAATATACGCTGTATTTTTAGGCTCGAATCTTGCCTATATACATCTTGCTGGTATGCGGCGTCAACGCCGTTGCATGAACAGAATAAATAAATACCAATGGGGAAACTAGGAAGGAAAGTTAATGAGTATTGCCAAAAAGTCAGCTATCTTGTTGTTTGGGATCTGGGTTTGCTCTGCGGCCGTGGCTGTAGCGGCTCAGGGGGAGGGGAACCAGGACGCTGAATATGAAATAACCGTCACAGGCGCCAGGGAGGCGGAGAAGAAATCGGAAACATCATCCACCGTGACCATGGTGAAGGAAAAGGAAATATCCGATGTAAAGCCGGCCCACCCATCGGAGATCGTGAACCGGGTTCCGGGTGTGCTGGTGACTGTCACAGGTGGAGAAGGACATATGACCTCCATCCGCCATCCTTCCACCACAAGCTCGGTATACCTGTATCTGGAAGATGGAATCCCCATCCGCTCCACAGGGTTTTTCAACCATAACGCTCTTTACGAAGTGAACATGCCACAGGCCGGTGGAATAGAAGTTACCAAGGGGCCCGGCAGCGCCTTGTATGGCAGCGACGCCCTGGGTGGAATCATCAATTCGCTGACCCGTCCCGCGCCACTGGAAGGAGAGGCCGAGATCAATGTGGAAGCAGGCTCTGCCGGCTGGGCCAGATCTCTGATCACTGTGGGAGATACATGGGGAAACCATGGCATCAGGGCCGATATCAACTCCACCCACACCGATGGCTGGAGGGACGATACCAATTACGACCGCCAGAGCATGACTTTGCGCCATGATGGTGTGGTATTGGATTCGGTGGCCATAAAATCGGTGCTGACATATTCCAATATTGATCAGCAGACAGCCGGAACTTCTCGCGTTTCCGAGGAGGATTTCCTGAACAATCCAGAGAAAAACTACACCCCAATCTCCTGGAGAAAGGTGGAGGCGATACGCTTTTCCGTTTCAGCGGATTGGGAGACCGCCGATTCTCTTTTCAACATCACTCCATATGTCAGGAAGAACACTCTCGATTACCTGGCCAACTGGTCTCTCTCCTACGATCCGGCGATCCTTAAATCCGGCAACGACTCGCTGGGGTTGCTGATCAAATACCGGCGCAACCTGGGAGCGACCACGAAGATCATCGCGGGAGTGGATATCGACAACAGCCCCGGATTCCAGACCGAGGAGCAGATCAAGCCGGAGAAAGATGGAAAAGTGTACACCGGTTATACATCTGACGGAACAATGCACTATGACTACGATGTCACCTATACGGGAATATCGCCGTACCTGCAGCTGGAGTCCGGCCTGACGGACCAGCTCCACCTCTCCCTTGGCGCCAGAAACGATTCCATGACCTATGACTATACCAACAACCTGGACGCAGTGGACACCGGATCCCATCGCCGCCCGGCGAACACTTCTGTCAGCTACTCCCAGCTGACTCCCAAAGCAGGGTTGGTATATCAGTTCTCCAATACTTTCAATGGGTTCGTCTCATACAAGAACGCCTTCCGGGCTCCATCCCAAAGCCAGGTGTTCCGCCAGGGGAAATCGGAGAACACCGTTAACCTCAAGCCTGTCAAGGTGGACAGCTACGAGACCGGCGTTCGATGGACACCGACGAATGGGACCCAGGTGGAGCTTTCCGTCTATAACATGGTGAAGAAGGATGACATCATCAGCTACACCCATCCGGACAAGAGCAGCGAGGTGATGAACGCCGGCCAGACGACCCATCAGGGTGTGGAACTGGGCGCCAAGGTGGAACTGGCCGACACCGCCTCGTTGCATGTGGCCTTTTCATATGCCGAGCATAAGTACACCGACTGGATCCCCAAGGCAGGAGAGGACCTGAGTGGAAACGAAATGTCTTCCGCTCCCAAGCTGGTGGCCAACGCCCAGCTCTCCTACAAACCGGACTTTCTGGCAGGCGCTTCCCTGGAACTGGAATGGATAAAGATGGGCGAATCGTGGATGGATGACGCCAACACGGAGAAGTATGACGGCCATGACCTGTTCAACCTGAGGATAGGTTACACCATAGGACCGGTGAAGCTTTATGGCAGGGTGATGAATCTCACCAACGAGAAATGGGCTACCTTGGCCAGTTATTCCGCTTACGGTGGAAGAGAGTTCGCTCCTGGGGATCCCCTCTCTTTCTTCGGTGGCATGACATATTCCTTTTAAATGAGCAATTCAGAGGCGACAGCGGTATCCACCGTAAATGCTTTTGGGGTGGCGGGACGGCAAACCGCCGCCCACCCCCAACCCATACGGTGGAGGCTCTCCTGGCGTTGGGCGCATAAATGGGGAGGGATCATCTCCGCCCTGTGGCTGGCCATCCTGGGGGTCACCGGCTTTTTGCTGGACCATCGCGATTGGCGCTGGATCTGGCAGACTCAGACGCCGGAAATCCTGATTCCGGATCAGTTCCGCAAGGAGCATGAAAGGGCCGGATTCACCGTATACAGGATCAATCCCTGGGATAGAAACAACGTCCTGGCTGGAGGAAGACAGGGGCTTTGGATAATGACCGGAGCTAAGAAGTGGACTCCTTCGGGCTTCAAGGGGATGTCCGGCTCACCCCAGGTGTTGGCGCTTTTTGAGGATCAACGCGTGGGGTGGAATCGGTTGTACCTCGCCACTGACGACGGAGTGTGGTTGAGCAAAAACGGCGGACGGGACTTTGCCCCATTTGCATTGCCAGGGGAGTATGTCAATGCCATTTCCCCCGGCCATGACAGAGGGGAGCTTCTGTGTGTCGTGGACAAAAGCCGTTTGTACGAGGTTGATACCCTTTCGGGAGAGACAGTAGAAATCAAGCTGAAGCCCGCTGGTGGCTCCGTGGTCCCAGGTGAAATTGGTTTGTCCAGATTCGTACATGACCTTCATTTCGGTCGGGGGATTGTTTCCGGACTCGGTTCCCTGCTTATAAACGACGCCGGGGGAATCCTCATGGTGGCTCTGCCCATAACAGGCCTTCTGTTCTGGCTGCTTCCTTTGCGCTGGAGGAAAAAGGAGGGGAGGGCCACTCATCAGGAACGGATGCGACACAGGTTCACCATGAAGTTTTTACATCGCAGCCATGGCCTGTATATGGGGATTATTTGTGTCATCCCCGTGGTCTACCTTTCGGTGACCGGGATAATCCTGGACCATCGGGACGCGTTGAATCCCTGGATGAAGAAGCACGATATCAGCATGGATTTCATGCCTCCTGTCTATAGCCTGGATTCCTGGGAAGGGGAAATAAGCTCGGTTATGGGTTATATGGGTGATCCTCGCAGGATAAGCCTCGGGGCCAGAAGCGGGCTATACACCACCCGTGATGGAGGTGAAAGCTGGTTCAGGGAAAACCTGCCAGGTCCTCCATCCTGTTACGTATGGTCGATGAGCCGTCTGGAAGATAGCCTGTTTGTGGGAGGGATGGGATGCCCAAACGTGATCCTTTCTTCCAACGGAACATGGAGCAAGGTGAATGGGGCAGGGCATATGCCCCTGGATGCGGCCATGCTGGGGGAAGAGACCATCACCATGCTCTCCCATGGAGCTCTGTACTCCGGCACTATAAAAGAAGGCTTCACCCGAGTCGACGCCTCTTTTCCCAAACCGGATGGGGCGCCTCTATTCACTTTTCTGGATGGGTTGCACAGCGGACTTATCATTCATGAGCAGTGGATATGGATAAACGACCTGGTTTCTGTTTTGGCCATATTCCTTTGTGTCAGCGGAGTCGTCCGGATATGGCGCAGCAGAAGAGTGGTGGCCCGGGATTTCAGGCCGGGAACCTGATGTAAGGATTATATATCGACCGGAGGAGAAGGCGCCCTCCAGTTCACCCCTAAAGAGCCTTCTCCTCCGGATCTTTTATCCTGGCAGTTCAGCTTGAGGAAAAAATCAGCCAAGCTGATGTTTTTTAAGCCTGTATAGCAGTGTATCCCTGCTGACACCCAGCGCCCGGGCGGCCTTGGACCGGTTTCCGTCAGCGCGCAGAAGAGCCTGGCGGATCAATTCCTCCTCCATCTCATTTAGTCCCAAACCCATATCCAGCAGGGAGAATCCCTCCCGCATGGCGTGGCGGGTTCCCTTTATCTCCGCAGGAAGGTTATCCACGGTAATGAGGCAGCCACTGAGCAGAATGGTCATTCTGTGGCAGAAGTTTTTCAGCTCCCGCACGTTGCCCGGCCAGTTATAGCTGCGCAGAGTATCCAAAGCTTCCTTGGTGTAGGATGGGGGCGCCAAACGGCTTTCTGTTGCGAAGGAATGGGTGAATTGAGTGAGGAGAATTTCCACATCCTCCAGCCGCTGACGCAAAGGTGGCATCTGCAGGGGGACGACATTTAGTCTGTAAAAAAGATCCTGGCGGAACCTGCCGGCCTGAACCTCGGCGTAAAGATCCCTGTTGGTGGCGGAAATCACTCTGGCGTTCACCTTTACCGCGGAGGAAGCGCCCACAGGCATGAACTCGCCAGTCTCCAGGAATCTTAGAAGTTTGGCCTGCAACGACAGGGGCAACTCGCCGATTTCATCCAGGAACAGCGTCCCTCCATCGGCGGCCTTGATAACCCCGGGCTGGCTGTCGGCGGCGCCAGTGTATGCGCCTTTCCTGTGGCCAAAAAGCGTGGCTTCGGCCAAAGGCTCCGGCAGGGCGGCGCAGTTCAAGGCGACGAAGGTATTGGTGGATCGCTGGCTTTTGGAGTGGAGCAGCCTTGCCAGCAGCTCTTTTCCCGTGCCGCTTTCGCCGCAAATCAGGGTGGTGACATCGGCCGAGGCCACAAGCCCGGCGGCGCGTATCACCCCTTGCAGGGCAGGGGATTCTCCTATGATTTTGATATTCATGTCCTTCATAGCATAATACGGATCAAGAAGTTAATGGCCGTCGCCAAAAAGCAGACTGGCCACTCCCATGATAACGATAAACACGCCTGCGAATTTCTTGAAATAAGGCAGACGCGAAAGCCAAATCATGAACCCTGCGATTATACCAGTCGCCATGACGCTTGGCAATGTCCCTATGCCAAAAACTAACATATACAAGGCGCCCTGGGAAGCCCCACCGGAAGAAACGGAGACTATCAAGGTGGAATATACCAGCCCGCAGGGGAGCCAGCCCCAGGCCACACCAAGAATGAAGGCGTGAAAAGGGCTGCTCGCCGGGATCATTCTCCTCCCCACCGGCTCCATCACTTTCCACACCGGCTCGCCTATCTTCTCAATCTTCGCCAAAGGCGGGAACCACCCGGCGATGAACAACCCCATTCCGATCATCATCGAGGCCGCCAAAACGCGAAGAATCATATGTCCATGCAGGGGGCTTATGGCATGAAAGATGGTTTGTCCCAGCGCTCCGGCCAATGCCCCCGCAACGGAATAACTGGCCACCCGGCCTATGTTGTACATCCCCACATAAAACGTCAGGGAGACGCGACTGTCGCGCACATCCTCGTGCAGGCTCATGGTCAGCGCGCCTATTATCCCGCCACACATGGCCAGACAATGCAAGGCGCTGGAAAGCCCCAGGATAAACGCTGTGTACAGAGAAGAACTCAATAACTATTCCGTATAAAGTTGCAGGAAATCGATGCGCAGAGCCGTCTTTTGCTCATGGAAAGCATAGTTTATCAGGAAAGACACATACCGCGCCATACCAAGAAGCATCTGGACTGCAATTGGCGCCAGATTACCGGGCCAATTTTCGCAAAAGGATGAAATCTTCTGGCATGCGGGGAACAGCGTCACTACCCTGGTATCCATGTCCGGGGGCCCCGGCTTTCAAGTAATCAATTGAAGCATTGTATAACTTATTGTATATATGGACGATAGCGTCCAACTTTGTTATATTGCCCGCTATATATCCTCCTGATGTTCCCCTTTTGGGGCAGGAGGATTTGCTGGATCAAACACGCAACAGGCTCGGAGAGGTAATGATGATTGTAAAAAGAAGCGGAATCACATATTTGTTAGCGGCCATTTATTTTCTGATATTCAGCATAGGCGCCCAGGCGGGGGAGCGGATTGTCATCGCCGGGGATCCATGCACAATTCCGCTGGCCAAAAAACTGGGAGAGGCGTTTACAAAAAAGACGGGAACCATGGTGGACT
>JAOUPQ010000324.1 GCA_029879765.1 Nitrospinota bacterium
GAAAAATTTTACCGTGACGCCATAGCCCAGGCGGAGGACGCGGAAGCTCGGGAGCTTTTTGAAAAACTGGCGGACGATGAAGCCAGGCATTTTCACATCATGGGCAGGCTTCGCGCCAGACTGGAAGAAAAGGGAAAGATAGAACCCCCCGATTTCGACGACCTGGGAATGGGTTGACGCCTGCGGCGGGCGGCATTGGCGTTTTGTTCCAGAACGTCGCGCTTTGCAGTATCATGTTCCGATGAGTGATGCTGATATGCTGGAAGATAAAACCTCCGAGTGGGCCGCGGGCCAGTTGATGGTCATCGGCTTTGATGGGGAAAGATACACCAGGGAGACCGGCTCCCTGTTTCGCCAGGTCCGCCCCTCCGGCGCCATCCTCTTTTCCCGCAACATCAGGGACGCCACCCAGACCCGACAGCTGATCAGGGACATCCATAGCCTGATAGAGGATGTGACCGGCGCTCCGGCGTTCATATGCCTGGATCAGGAGGGGGGGAGAGTCAGCCGCCTGCCGGAGGAGCGATTCCCCACCGCGCGCCACATCTGCCAAAAGGGGGGGGAGGCGATGGTGGAGGAGCATTTCCTGATGATGGGGGAGCGGATGGCGCAGCTGGGATTTAACGTGGACTTCGCCCCGGTGCTGGACATGGACACCAACCCGGAAAACCCCATCATCGGCGACCGAGCCTTTGGCTCCGACAAAGAGACGGTGATAACCATGGCCGCCGCCGCCCGGCGGGGGCTGGACGCGGCCCGCATCCTCTCCTGCGCAAAGCACTTTCCCGGTCATGGCGGCGCGGACAAGGACAGCCATCTGGAGCTGCCGGTGGATTCTCGCTCGCGGAAGCGCTTTTTGGAGCATGAGCTGGCGCCCTTCGCCCGGTGGGCCATGGATGAAGGGCATCTTGTCATGACGGCGCATGTGGCGTATCCCGCCCTGGACAAGAGCATGCTTCCCGCCACCCTCTCCCGGCCGATCATCACCGGGCTTCTGCGCGAGAAGCTCGGGTATGATGGAGTGGTGGTGACCGATGACCTGGACATGAAAGCATTGGCGGACAACTTTGGCGACCACGACTCGGCCCGGATGGCGCTGGAGGCGGGATGCGATATACTGCTATGCTGCCGGGATCGGCAAAGGATACAGAATGTTTATGACACCGCCCAGGCAGCTGTGGACACCGGATCTTCCATGGATATGATGGAGAAGAAGCTGGCCAGGATAGCAAGGCTGAAAGCCAAGCTCGCCCCTCGGGAAAACAACGGCAAGGAGAATACCGATGCATGAGATGAAACGCCTTCTGGACCAGTATAAGGTCACCGCCCAGGATATTGAAAATCTGAAATCGATGGCGCCGCTGGTGGCCCAGGCCCGGGAGTCGATCGCCGATTACCACTACAACCGGCTGCTCAACAACAACGACACCGCCAAGTTCTTCCCCGACGAGGCTGTGCTGAAAAGAGCGAGGATGGCCTTCCTGCAGTGGCTGGACGACTTGTTCTCCGGCCAGTATGATGTGGCCTACTATACCAAGCTGGTCCGGGTGGGGGCTGCCCATGTCCGGATCGGGCTTCCAGCCTACATGGTCAACGTGCAGATGTCGCATATCCGTGGCTATCTTTGCGATTTTATCAACACCAAGTTCAAGGACAACCCCCAGGAGGCGGCCAGCATCTCCGCGTCGCTGAACAAGATGGTGGATCTGAACATGGACTCCATGACCCGGTCCTATCGGGAGGAGGAGCTGAAGACCCATTTCCTCACCTACAAACTCGACAGCGTCATCATGAGCGTGGCCAAGTGGTTCGTCAACGGGTTCAACATGGTGCTGGTGGTGGGGCTGGTGGTCACCGGGGCGCTGGCGCTGGTGATGGCGGTGAACGAGGCGCTCCACTCCGCCTCCATGGGGCTGGAGCGGGTGGTGCTTGGGCTGCTGGGCACGCTGCTGATCCTGTGGGTGGTGATTGAGCTTCTGGACACTCAGATCGGGCATATCAAGGGGCGCGCTTTCGCCATCAAGGTGTTCGTCTCCGTGGCGCTGGTGGCGGAGCTTCGCAAGATCCTCACATCCAGCATCAGCCACGCCAGCTGGGAGGAGCAGGTTGCGCTGGCCGGCAGTGTGCTGATCCTGGGGCTTATCTATTGGCTGATATCCAAGACGGAGAGGGTGTAGTGGCGCCATGGGTCTTCTTGGAGCCCTGAAGTCTGGGCATATGAGGGTGTCGTTTTTTCACCAAATGATACCCAGGAACCTGCCATGCTCCGCTCATCAGCCTGATACCCTCTTTTCTGGGAATATAAATACATTTTTCAAATCGGCACACCATGCTTTCCCCAGTTCAATAAGCAAGCGCACCGCTAAGCATGAGGATATGCTTGGTGGCTATGAGAAAGAAATATAAGCAATTGGGAATCAAAGAGCGGGAGAGAGTCATGGTGTTGCACAGCCTGGGCTGGAGCCGCGGCCGTATAGCCTGTGACATCGGACGGCCCAGTGGAGGGCTTTACAGCGCATGGGACGCAGCGAAACGGAGCCGCGAAAGAAAGTGGCAAGCCGGTCGGCGCGAGCGGTTAAAGAGCGCCACCGTGCGGCTTTATGTGCGCCCCGCATCTGGTGACGACCGCTCCGAGTTCGGCCACTGGGAAGCGGACTACATCGTGTCGCGGGCCGGTTAGGTCATCATACACCCTGTCCTGGGTGTTTTTGTAACCCTCCCTTAAAATAGAGCCATTGATAATTGGAGTTCTCCGGGATATTTTTAACCTGAAGGGAGAACTGGATTATGAAGAAGTCGAGATTTACAGAGGCCCAGATCGTGAGCATTTTGAAGC
>JAOUPQ010000325.1 GCA_029879765.1 Nitrospinota bacterium
GGCGACTGCAGTGACGACTATAATCGTCATGAAATTTGAGGTGGAGTTCTGGTTGGCCAGGCGGTTTGTCAGACGCAGGGCTTGCACGCGGTGAAGAGGATGTGACACCGGGAGCAACTGGCGGAAACAATCACTCTTCCTTGTATTCATTGTACGCCCTCTCCTTTAAAAAACTATATGCGTAATTATAGTCAAGATACCCGCTCATCCTTGTCTCCAGGGTCATCACCATAAGCTTTTCCGCGTTTTCCTCCTCTCCCTTTGCCAGCCTGCCCATGGCCATGGCATGGAAAGCCTGGACAGCCCTGTTCCTGTCGGTCATTGCGGCCACCACATCGGCCTCCGGTATCCGGCCCAGGTAATAGGCGGCCAGCGCGCCTTTCCATTTGTCCACGTCCGGCGCCTGGAGCCTGGCTTCGATGGTTTCCTTCATCTTTTGGTCCTTGCCTCCCGCCGCTTTCCAGGACATGGCCATCATGACGGTGGCGTTGTCGCGCTTTTTTGGAAACGCCTTGGCCCACATGGGAAAAATCCCAAAAGCCTCCTTGTAATATCCATTTTTATGCAGAAGCATGGCCAACCCCAGCCATCTTCGTTTGTCCACAGAAAGCGCATCCAGCGCCTCGGCCACCGCCGCCTTCATTCCGGCCGGATTGGCCATTTTGGAGGCTTGAATATAATCCATGGCGTTAAAATGCGGAGCATCCGTCGGCTTGCCCGCCATCAATGGCCGGGAGGCTTCCGCAGCCAGGCCATACAGCTCGGCTTTCATCAAGTGCCCATAAAGCCCGGCCATGGAGAATCTGTCCACCTCTTTGCCTTCCACCGCCGCCACTAGATCGAAAATTTTTTCAGGAGTTCCATTCTTTTTGAAAAAACTGATCGCCTCTTTGAAATAGTAGGAATGATGGTTATATTTGCGATATTTCTGGAGTGTCCGAACCGCCTTTGCATGATCCCCCTGCCGCAGATAAAACATCGCCAGATCCACCGGCGAATCGCCTGCCTGGTATCTATCCGCCCCTTTTAAAAGCCAATCCTCGGCCAAGTCCATTTTTCCCAGAACCTCCGCGGCTTGGGCATAAAGCCGCATAGTCCATCCCTGCCAGCTATCCTTGTTTTTATCCATAAGCTCAAAGGCCTGCTTGTTCTTCCCCTGGGCCAGATATATATCCGCAAGTTTGTTATTGACCTGGATAAAGTGAAACGATCCATCGTCCTGTTTAAGATACTCTTTTAATATTCTTTCCGCCTTGGTGTATTCTTTCCGTTTTTTGAGGATACGGACCAAACCCGACTGGTAAGCGTTTTCCTTGGACAGAGTCATGGCTTTCTCATAAAATCTTATGGCCTCATCATCCCTTTCATTCCGCACCATCCAATCGGCCCCTAACCTAAGGTACTCGGCGGACCGTTCCATGACGCGCACATGCTCATCGGAAATCGTTTTGGTCGCTCCGTTGAAGTTATGCCAATAACTGGCCGGATTGTACGGGTCCAATAGTCTGGCGCGATGGTAGTAGTCCCGGGCTACGGGGCTGATGCGATGCCTCAAATGGATATAGGCGCTGTTCCGCATCTCCTTTGGGGTCGGGTTGGTTTTCGCGCGCATAGCGCCCAGGGTCATCATGCCCTTGGCGACTTTATCCATGTCCTGGGAATTCCATATGTAAAACTCCGCTATCTCCTCCAGCAGGCTCGCATCCGCCGAATCCAGTGATACCCTGTTCACCTGGGCATTAATTCGTTTGTAATCGTTGGTGCTTCTTTCATAGGCTATGGCCGTCAGGTGGGCGACTGAAGAGTTGGGCCACACTTTGCCGATGATATCCGACCAGCGTTTCATCGCTCCCATTCTTGCGTAAACGTTTTTCTCCACGTAAAAGCAAAGATAGGCTGCGTCCTTGTTCTCCTCCCCCAGATAATTCACCAACAGGTCGCGAGTCAGTATCCGATCCCCCCCCTTCAGGGAGATAGCCGCATCCAGCATCTTCTTTTGCATGGAAAGAAACCCCACATTATGGTCGCCCTCCTCGTCGGTAATCATGGAGATGCTTGTGCCGATCATGGACCATGCCAAAGTGGGAGACAGATCCAGCCGCTCCGTCACCAGTTGCATGTTCATGGCGCCCACCATTCCAAGATTTCCTTCGGCAAACCCGGCATAGCCCACCCCGCCGTAGATGATCGTGTATTCCGTTCCAAACATGAATTGGGGATAGTTTTCCCGCATATGATCATATTTCTTGTTCGCTATTGGCCTGTAATGCATCTCATTGGTTAACCGGGCGTCAAGATAGGACGCCAGCATGTTCGGAACTTTAGCTTTTTTCGCCACCACCTTCAGCCTATCCGTGTCTCTTTTCGCCATGACGCTCACCAGTTCCGATTCCGGATCCTTAAGAGTGGAAATCGTCGACAGCGCCGCCGAAGGATAACCCAGCCCAATCCACAAAAGTCCACGGCTCCTGGTCATCCCCGGGGTCTGCCCCCCGGCGAACAGCGACGCCAGCAGATGGTTGGCCACGGCGTATGGGGCGATGATCTGGTTCTGGTTTGGCCGGTCATGGGCGGACTTTATATACGCCAGCCATGCCAGCAGGTCCCCCGCCGCATGGAAAGCGCCCGGCTCCACGCCATCTGGCCCTACGTTTTCCCCCAATACGGCCAGAGCGTCCACGATCGACTTATTGCTCATTTTTTCCATCGCCACTTTGAACACGGAGCCGGAATTGCCACCGGTTATTTCGATTTGCTCCACCGGTTTGGCGTGACCCTTCATCTTTTTCACCATCTCGGCCAACGCCTTTTCCAGGG
>JAOUPQ010000086.1 GCA_029879765.1 Nitrospinota bacterium
GGCCTGGAAATGCTTGATGGAAAAAACCCGGTCATTGCTGGACGAAAACACCGGGGTCGAACTGGTCCGCTTCCGCCAGCACCTCCTGCAGCCCCTTTTCCAGCCCCTGGGGGTCGTTGGCTGTGGAGTACCTGGTGTATCCAGGCACATTCAACAGATGCTTTCCACTCAGGCAGAACCCGATGACATGGATCCGCACAATGCTGCTGGTCACAATCTGTCTTGCCATTATGGAGGGATCCCCATCGGTGGCCACACCGTCGGTGATGATCACCATGTGGTATTGGCCATATCCCCCCTGGCGCTGGGCCTGCTTCTCCAGCATCATGAATCCGCTGCGCATCGCCAGGGTCAGGGGGGTTTTCCCCATGGGCGCCACGCTATAGAGGGTGTCGATCACCCCTGACATGTCGCCAGCGGTGAAATCATGCTCGAACAGCATGCTGTTTCTTTTCTGGTATCGGGTTTTGCCAAACCCCACCAGGGCCACGTTGTCTTCCGGCCCCAGGGCGGCGATGAACTTTTTCACGGCGGTCTTGGCGGCGTTGATCTTCGGGTCTCGGCCGGAACACTGCCTCTCGATCATGCTGCCGCTTCCGTCGAACACGATCAGATAGTTGGATGCGGAAAAGTTGGGGGCCATCTCGATTTTCTCCTTGGCGGGCGGCGGCCACAGGCCGGGGTCTCTGCGGGGAGCGGCCGGCATGGCCCCTTTTTTCGAAGCTATCATGGCCTTTGACGCCGGGGATTTTTGTGTCCTGGTGTTTTTGCCTGAATCGTCCTCGGAGAAGGCTATATACGCCAGGATGGCTATGGCGGCGAATATCACCACCTTGTCCATTTTCCCGATGGGGCTTATTTTCATCTTCTGCAACCTGCTTTCATGGTTTTATGAATTCAACCGGATCGAACGCCTCGCTCTCCGCCAGCACCCCCTGCAGCCCCCTTTCCAATGCTTCCTGGTCGTTGGCTTTGGAGTAGTTGGTGTAGCCGGGGATATTGAGTCCATGGCCGCCATCCAGGCAGAATCCTATGGCGTGGATTTTTATGGCGGTCTTTCTGACTATGGTTTTGGCCACCATGGACGGGTCTCCATCGGTGGAGACTCCATCGGTGAGGATCACCATATGGTACTGGCCATATCCCGCCTGGCGGCGGGCCTGGGCTTCCAGCATTTCGAATCCACGGCTCACCGCACGGACCAGCGGAGTGGTTCCTAATCCCCGGACGCTATCCAACAGATCGAAAATCCGTGTCCTATCCCCCGAGATCATGGGATGCTCGAAGCTTCTGTTTGTTCCGTAGGGGGAGTCGCCAAACCCCACCACCCCCACGTTTGCATTGGGGGCCAGGGCGTTTATAAACTGTTTCACGGCGGTTTTGGCCGCTTGCAGTTTCGTGAACGGGCCGGAGCATCCTCGCTGGTTCATGGAGAAGCTGCCATCGAAAATTACAAGATAGTTCGGGGCGGTCAGGTCCGCCGCCATGGGCTCCGCCTTGTTGGCCGGGGGTGGCCAGGAGCCGGGGTTGATTTTCGGGATATGAACGGCAGGAACAGTTCGCCTCTGGATCTGGCTGGCCAATTTGGCCTGGCTGGCAAGATACCCGTTGGCATTGAGTTTCTGGATTTGCCAGTAGCCCGCCACTCCCAGAACCAACCAGAGCATGACGATGGCCGTCATAGACCGCGAGGGTTTTTGATCAAGCCGTCCCATAAACACACCTTCTGGAGAATATCTTTCGGTTTGGCGCTCCCCGGGCTACAGCGGCTTGAAGATATCCGCCTCCGCTTCCACCTGGATCAGCCGAAACACCACCCGGCGCAACTGTTCCCACTGCTCCTTGCTGGCCGGGTAGCACGATTTTGATATATCCCCCGCGCTGTCGAAGGCGCAGTTGGGAGTGTTGGGCGCCATGATCCCGTGGCCCACCACGCCAAACTGGCTGCTGTCCAGGGTCACTCCCTTGCCTTTGGCGTAATCCACCAGGCTGTCCTTCAACGCGTTGGCCCGGGCATAACTGAGGTTTCGGGCCGATTGCTTTATCTGGTTGAGCACCATGGGAGTCTCGTTCTTCACTTTCTGCCGCAGATAGTTGGACGGGTCGCTGTGCCCCTCGATGGTCAGCAGCGCTCCGCCATACACCGACACCAGCTCGATTACCTTGTCGAACGATTCCTTGTATATATCCACGGGGAAAGTGTTCTGGTTCGGCTTGAAATACACTTCGAAGGAATACAGCTCCCCCTCGGCCAGCGACCCCTTGCGCTGCTTTTCCGTGACCAGTCGGGTGACCGCCTTGGTGTCGAACCGGGGAGCGGGCGCCGGGGCGGCGCCGGAGAGCCCCGCGCTCATTTTCGGATAATCCCAATCCGCCTTGGCCAGTTCCTTTTTCGACGACATCAGATTCAGGGGTATGAACGCGGCCTGGATTTTCGACGACACGTCTTCAAAGCTTCTTGGCTTTTCCGGGGAGCCGAAGAAGCTGGCGTTTCCGCTGAATCCCGAATGCCTGGCGTCCCCGTACATCGCCTCGGTATCGGCCACGGCGCCCTTGCTGTCCAGCAGTATCTCCGCGGCGGCTGCGATCATGGAGGAAAATCCGGAGCTCTTGTTCTTTTTGAAAAGCTCTTTCACCTTCTCGTCCGCCTGCAAAAGGCCCTGGACGAACGCCATCACCTGGGCCTTGTTGGCCCGGAAGTAATCGCTGCGCACCGCGTATACGTCCATGATCACCCTGTCGGCGGTTTTCGTGGAAAGCAGGATGGTGGCGCCTTTCACCGAATCCTCCGACCCCGTCCCCACTTTCCCTTCCGACGTCAGCGCCAGCGCGTCGGGGATGATGACAAACGCCGCGTCCACCGAAGAGTCCTCCCGCAGGGCCTTGGCGGGGCTGTTGGAGGAGTCGTCCAGTTCGATCAGATCCTCCACCCATTTAATGTTCACATCGCCGGTTTTCAGCCCCACGCTGTCCAGGACAGTGGTCAGATAATCCACGTGGGGGCCATAACGCTGCAGTGCGATGGTTTTCCCCTTCAAATCCCTGGGGCTTTTGATTCCTGGTTTGACCACCAGGGCGTCGCCACCGGCGGAATCGGTCATCTTGTATATCACCACCATCTTGGTGCGGGCATCCGCTTCCGTCACATCCGCAGCCATGTTGATCATCCCCATGGTTCCCCGCAGAAATGGGGTTTTGCACTCCAGATACGCTTCCACCTGTTTGGCGAAGTTATCCTCCCGGAAAAGGGACAGCTTCAGGTTGTGGCTGGCGAAGACACTGCCAGGCTGGGTTTTGCGGTTGTCGCCGTTGGCGTGGATGGTGACGATGTCGCCTCCCCATGCGATGAGGGGAACCTGGATTTCCGACTCGGCCACGCACCCCTTGGGGGCTGCGGAAACGACGCTGGAAAGAGGGGGGGATGGGACATATGTCATCTGCGCCAGGCCTGGACTGGCCAGGGCCAGCAGAACGGCGAAACATGAAAGCGAGATGATGAATCTGAATACCGGCATTTTTTCCTCCCCTTCAAACGTCACGGCCAGCGCCGGGACAAGGCGTTGATATAACCTTGCGTCTTATAGTTTAATTCCTGTCGAATCAAACTTCAGATATCAGGCGTTTTCACAGAAGATCAGCAGGCTGTGAGCATTCCCGATTATCCGCCCTGCATCGTATATTTTGGCTTGATGGACGCCAACAAGGTGCATTTTACCATTTTAACTGCAACAAGAGCGCAAAAGATGCCCATCTTTTCATGCGCTTTCTTCTGTGGCACACCTGCCAGGGATGAATTTATTGATCGTAACGTTTTACTAATGCTATGCTGGGAGCCTCGATATATTTGCGATACATCACGGTATTAAAACTCCACTCCGAGGGGGGAAATGACAGAAGAGCCTAGGCGCTGCGTATTGATCGTTGACGACGACAGGCTTAACATCCAGGTTCTTGGCAACCTCCTAAAGGATGAATTTGATGTGGTGGTGGCTCTTAACGCCGATGAGGCCATGGAGAGGATCATCAACTCCGGGCCCCATATAATCCTGCTGGATATACAGATGCCGGGGATGGACGGCTTTGAATTTATCGAAAAGATCAAGCGGGATCCGGAATCCAAAGACATTCCCGTGATATTCCTCAGTGGAATGGTGAGCGAGGAGGACGAGAAGAAAGGCCTGGAAATGGGGGCGGTGGACTATATCACCAAGCCCTTCCGCCCTGCGGTGGTGAAGGCGCGGCTGCGCAACCAGCTGGAGCTAAAACGGCAGAGGGACCTGCTCTCCCGTTTGTCCTCGCTGGACGGTTTGACAGGGATCCACAACCGCAGACGCTTTGACGAGTTCTTCCATCATGAGTGGAGAAGAGCCGGGCGGACCGGCCAGGCCCTCTCCTTGATCATGTTCGACATAGACTATTTCAAGCCATACAACGATAACTATGGCCATGTGGCCGGCGATGAAACCTTGAAGGAGGTGGCCACCGCCATCTCCCGGAGCATGGAGCGGGGAACTGATTTCACCGCGCGATACGGCGGCGAGGAGTTTGTGTGTGTCCTGCCGGACACGGACGAGGAGGGCGCCGCGCAGGTGGCCGAAAGGGTGCGGGTAAATATCCAGGCCCTCTCCATCCCCCACTCTTTCTCGGAAGTGAGCAGCGCGATCACCATAAGCGCCGGAGTGGCTACCGCCCGCCCATCGGACAGCGGCATAACCCCGGTCCAATTGATGGAAAACGCGGACAGAGCCTTATACAGCGCTAAAAAAAATGGGCGCAACCAGGTGGTTCAGTTTGAGGCTTCGGTGGCTGACGTCAATCCATCGCTTGATGGGGCGGCGCCGTCCATGTTGAAGCCGAGAGTGCTGATTATCGATGATGAACCGGCGAACATCAAGGCGCTGGAAATGATCATGAAAGGGCGCTATCAAACATATTCCGCCCTGCGCGGCAAGGAGGGGGTGGAGCTGGCCGCCCAGGCCCCACAGCCGGACCTGATCATGCTGGATATCCAGATGCCGGGGATGGATGGATATGAGGTTATCAAGCGGCTGAAGCAGAACGCGCTGACCAGGGATATTCCTGTGATTTTCAACTCCATACTCTCCGACGAGGGGAACGAGAAAAACGGCCTGGATCTGGGGGCCGTGGATTATATCCGCAAACCGTTCCATCATGTGGTCACCCTGGCCAGGATCAAGACTCATATTCGCCTGAAAAAAGCCATGGATACCCTTTCGGAAAAGAACTCCCAGATGGAGCGGCTGCTGAACATGCGCGACGGGGTGGAGCGGATGGCCAAGCACGACCTGAAGCTGCCCATCGGCGCCATCATCCACCAGACGGAGGCTTTGCTGGACCGGGAGGATATACCAAAGGATGCGAGGATATCTGTAAAGACAGTAATGGCCCAGAGTTATCACGCCCTGGACATGATAAACCGCACCCTGGACTTGTGGAAGATAGAGCACGGGTCATACACCTTCACCCCCGCTCCGTTGAATATCATGAAAGTGATCCGGCGCGTGGCCGACGAAATGGCGATCCTGCGTCGCGGACGCCACATAGATCTGGCCATCTCCCTGCGCGGAGCCCCGGCGGACAGGACATCGGAGCTGATGGTGGAGGGAGAGGAATGGCTTTTCCATTCCATGCTGGCGAATCTGGTGAAAAATGCGATAGAAGCTGCCCCCGACGGATCTTCTGTTCATACAATGGTTGAAGATCACGAGGGGATCCGGATAACTATCCACAACATGGGTGCTGTTCCTGTGGAAGTGCGGGGGAACTTTTTCGAGAAGCATTCCACCTTGGGCAAAAAGCATGGCGCAGGGCTGGGCACGTATATCTCCATGAAAATCTCCCAGGCGCTGGGATGGATAATCCATATGGACACATCCGAGAAAACCGGCACATCCCTGATCCTTTCCAGGATCAAGTAGACGTGGGAACCAAGCTGCGATAATGGCCTGGAAACCTGAGGAATCAGAACTGGCCCGGGTGCGGGGCGCGCGGATATTGCTGGTGGACGACACATCCATCTACCATATGGTGGCGATGGGGATCATGAGGTCGTGGGAAGTCCATCTCACTTTCGCCTTCGACGGCAGGGAAGCGCTGGCTAAATTATCGGAGCGCGACTTTGATATCATCCTGATGGATATAGAGATGCCGGGGATGGATGGATGCCAGGCCACCACCGCCATCAGGCAATCGGATAATTTCAAGACGACACCCATAATCGCCATGACCTCGCATTTATCCACCCTGTCCCATCGCCGGTTTATGAGCATCGGAATGGACGATTTTCTTTCCAAGCCGCTGGATCCGAAACAAGTTTTAAGAACGCTGGCAAAATGGATCCAGAACCCAGATCCCCAGGGGACTGGCAAGGCCGCTATCCCGACAAATGCCAAGGAGGAGAGCGCCTCATACATGCTTCCTGGCGCCATAGCGGGGGTTGACCTGAAAGAGGGGCTGGCCCGGTGCACTGGAAACACGGGGTTTTACGCCCGGCTGTTGAAGGAGTTTCGGCTGGAATACGGTGATGCGGGAATCCGGCTGGGGGAGCTGATTGCAGCCGGGGAGGTGGAGGTGGCGAGGCGGCTGGCCCATACCATAAAGGGAGTTGCCGGCAATCTGGGGATGGTGGACCTGGCCTCCACAGCCAGCGAACTGGAAAATTCCATCAAAAAGCAGATCAACATTTCAGCCTCCCTTGCCAACACGCAAAGAGCCATGGATATCTTGAACCAGGGACTGGACGCGTTGGATCAGGATGTCTCTGCGCCCGAATCCGCGGCGGAAAACCGGGATCTGAAAAAGGCGATGGCGTTGACCGGCCAGCTTAAGGCGATGCTGGCGAGAGGAGACTTCAGGTCTTCCGATGTAGCTTTCCAGCTCCACAACGCATTGGGGGGAGAGCATGCCGATTCCGCCATGGCCATGAAGCAGGCCACAGACAGGTTCGAATTCGACAAGGCTTTGGCGTTATTGGCGGAACTGGAGCGGGCATTGAAAGCATAGGCGGCGAAGCGCCAACTTCAGCCGTTGAGTTCCTTGGCGGTGATCAAAAGCTGGCGGTATGGGATCACCCGGAAAATCTCCCCCACGGATGTGATTCCTTTTGCCACCTTATCCATGGCGTCTTCCAGCATCACGCTGAATCCCTTTTGCCTGGCCAAAGCCCTGATGAGGGCTCCGGTGGCGTTCTCGTAGATGATATTCTGGATGTCATCGTCCACCACCAGCAATTCGAAAATGCCGATTCTCCCCTTGAAACCGGTCCCCATACATTCCGCGCACCCCTTCCCCTCGAGGTTTTTCACACCGTCCAAAAGCCCGCCCAACAGGCGGGCCTGTTTTTCGTCCGGCGCGGTTTCCTGGGCGCAAAGGGGACATACCTTGCGCAGCAGCCTTTGTGCCATGACTCCCAGCAGGGCATGGGCGATTTCATCGTTTTCCAGCCCCAGCCCCCGGAACCTTTGCACGGCGCCGATGGCATCGGGCGTGTGCAACGTGCTGAGCACCAGATGACCCGTGGCGGCGGCCTTGGAAGCGGTCTCCGCAGTATCCAGATCCCGGATCTCGCCAATAAGCATCACGTCCGGATCGTGGCGTAAAAAAGAACGGGACAAAATCGCCATGCTTATCTGGTCGCTCACCTGCTTCTGGTTCACCTTGTCCACGTAATACTCGATGGGATCCTCGGCGGTTATGATCTTGCGCCCCTTATCGCGCACCTGGTTCAGGGCGGCGTACAGGGTGGTGGTTTTCCCGCTGCCGGTGGGGCCGGTGGCCAGGATCAAACCTTCCGGATTCTGGACCAGCGCCATAAAGCTTTCCAGGATTTGGGGGGGCATCCCCAACTGGTCCACCTGCTGTTTGGCGATATCGGTCTTCAAGGCGCGGATCACCACATCCTGGCCTGTGGGCCCCGGCAGCACACTGACCCTGAAATCGGTGGCGGATTTCAAATCGCCATCCACCATGGTGCACCGGAAGCGCCCGTCCTGGGGCAGCCTGTTTTCCGTGATATCCATCCCGGAAAGAATCTTGATCCTGTTCACCACCTTGGAGATGTTGCCGGGGGTGATATGCGAAAATTCGTGGCGCAATATTCCATCCACCCGATAGCGCAGGTCCGAGTCGCCAAAATAATGCTCCAGATGAATGTCGGAAGCTTTTTTCAACATGGAATCGATGAGTATCTGGTCCACCAGGTCCGGGGCTTCCGAAGAGTGGCCTATGGTTTTCCCGTCATGGGCGGCCAGGTCGATCACGTGGCCCGTTTCCCGATCCGCTATAAGCTTCTGGCCATAGCCCACATCCAGCGCTTTGTTGACTTCATACAGGTTCAGCCGCACCGGCGCCAGCTGGCGCCCCAGATACTCCCCTATCTTTCTGATGGCTTCCTGGTTGTCCGGATCCACCATGCCAATGGTCAGAGTGTCCGATTCCGCCCCTCCACTCCTGCCCAGCACAACGGCGTGATGTTCGTGGCAGACAGCCAGCGGCAGCAGCCGGATAAGCTCCGGCTCCAGATCAAACTGGCCAAGCTCCTTGAATTCTTCCTGGATAGTCACGCAACCTCCTCTCCTTTTCAGACTGGCACATTATATATCAGGTCATCGACGTGATTTCAATTTATCCATGGCGTACAAAATGGGCATGGACCCCCTGATTCGCTAGTCCCAGGTCTTGCACAGCGCCGCCACCGCCACGCTGTTCGGCTTGGCTTTCCAAAGCTCCTTGCAGCACTCGCGCACAGTGGCCCCGGTGGTGATGATATCGTCGAAAAGCACCACATCCCTCCCGGCCACCTGGGCAGGGGCCATCACAGCGAAGGCCCCCTTCACATTCTCCCCCCGCTGCCTGGCGTTCAGCCCGATCTGGGCGTCGGTGTTGCGTATTCTGGCCAATACCCCCTCCTCCACCCGAAGCCCCGCCTTGCCTGCCAGCCTTTTGGCCAGCAGATAGGAATGGTTGTATCCGCGCCAGTAGAGCCGCCGCCAGTGCAACGGCACCGGCGCCACCAACGCTCCTTTCCGTCGAGCCAGCCATGGGGCCAGAGTCTCCTCCCCCAGCTGGGCCAGCGGACCGGCCAGGTATGGGCTGCCGCCGAATTTAAAAGCGTGGAGGACCTTCCTGATCGGGTCGTCATAGGGCAGGGCGTACATCGCCGCGTCGTAGGGCGGTGGATCGAGCCTGCACTGGCCACAAAAGTATTCCGTCCCGGTGTCCACCTCGTATGTGAAATCCAGAGGCCTGGCGCACAGGGCGCAAAGGTTCGGCGATGGAACGCGCACATGGGAGTGGCAACGGGAGCAAAGCCCGGTATTTGCGCCGATGGACCCGCAGTTGAGGCACTTCTCGGGAAACAGGGTCCTTAGCGCGGCCATGGTTTTTTCCGCCATACTTTTCCCTATGCGCATAGCCTAGTATACCAATTTTGCCAAGCCTCTGTATGCGGCCAATAACAGCCACCGTTCACCCCAAGGCTTCGGCATGCTATAATCTTGGCATGAGTCGCCCTCTTAAAATATTTCTGTTTTATTCTGCAGCGGCCCACCTTATTTGCGCCGTGGTGGCCGGGTTTTTTATTGTCCAGGCCTCCGCCTCTCCGACGCCGATCAAGGTGACTTTCCTGGGTTCCATGGAACCTTTGGAACAGGAAATGGAATGGGGAAAAATCATGGACATCCCCTCCCCTGCCACCGAAGAGATCCCGGAAAAGGCGGACATCCTCTCCCGATGGGACACCGCCGCCCACAATCCGGAAAAGGGGGAGCAAAACCGGACCGCCCAGGATTCGGTCCCCCGGGAAAAGGTCAGCCCACCGGCGCCCTCCAAGGAAAAATCGAAAATAGAGGTTTCCCCCACAAAGCCCACCCCTTCCCGGATGAATGTGGCCGCCCTCCCCCCTGACAAGCCGAAGCCCACTCCTTCCAAGGAAAACGCGGTGAACGTTTTTTCCGAAAGCGAATCGAGCAAAAAACTGGAAACCCAGACCGACCGCTACTACAAAAAGGGGAAGCTAAAAGAGGAGGAGCGCCGCGTGGCCATCAGCTCCGCCATCACGGATGATCCCGGCAAACCCAGGGAAGAGACGGAGAGGCTGTCCGGCATGGAAGGCGCCAAGGGCTCCGATCTGGAGAACTACGCCTCCACCTCCACCGATGACATCATCGACATGGGGGACGAGGCGGTGGTGTCGTTCAACACTCGCGCTTTTGAGTACGCTGGATATTTCAGCGCCGTGAGGGTGGCGGTGGACCGGATGTGGGAGTATCCGGAAGAGGCGATTCTGGGCGGCTGGTCCGGGAAGGTCAAGGTGGTGTTCACCCTCCGGAGGGACGGCCAGCTGCTGGATGTGCGGGTGCTAAAATCCGCCGGATATAAGGCGCTGGACGATTCGGCGAGGGCGGCGTTGATCGCCGCAGGGCCCTATGGCCCATTC
>JAOUPQ010000326.1 GCA_029879765.1 Nitrospinota bacterium
AAAGAGGAAATCGTTCACAGCCCTTTTCAGCCCTCGCTGGGTTTTGAATCCGGCGGAGAGGATGATCTCCTGGATCAAGTGATCGGATCCATTATTGTCTCTGCCAAGGCCGTGTTCTTTATCCTGGAATATTTCAGCCACATAAACTTTAAGATTCTCTTCTGCGGCGTCCGGAATTTTTACATGAATTTGTATAATCTTTTCCATGTACAGATTCACGTTGAAGCTTGCTCTCTTCTGCTCTTCGACATATTTGGCATTGATCGCCTCTTTCACCCGCTCCACCTCCATCCCCAAAAAGAACACGCAACCGGGGATGTCGAGAAACAGCTTTATCGCCTCGATAGTTTCCAGCACGCGATCCGGCGGGCAGCGGTCCAGGTCGTCGATAAAAATGGCGAATACACCTTTCTGGTAGCCCTCCTTGCCTGGATCGCCGGAACAGAAGCTGTTGATCAACGTTTTCATCAGGTCCAGGAACTGGTGGAGAAACGGCGCACGGTTCCCGATTTTAAGCTCATGAAAATAGTCTGAAGCGGACAAACCAGTCATCGGCTTGCCAAAGGAGTTTATAACACCCGCCCAGAAAGATTTTGGATCAATCTTGGTTTTAACCGCGTCCCAAAATCCTTGGTCGCTTTCCATCTCCTTGAACATAGTGAGGATCAGGGCAGAGAGTATGCTATCTTCCCCTGAGTATTTCCAAGCGTTGAACCAGAAGGTTTTGCATGGACGACAGTTATTGTGATCACCATAAATAATATTGTAATCACTGCTTGCTATATCCTTTGATTCATCGACTATGCCAACTCTGTCATGCTGAGCCCTGTGGACTTCCAGACTATCTTTGGTCATCTCCATCATTGTGGTTTTGCCACATCCCCAGGGGCCGTCTATCACCACGGTAAAGGGAGTCTCGTTGTGTTTGTTTATCGCCAGGGCGGTGAACGTTCCCACGAAAGGGCTAAACCGAAAATGATCCCTGTCGGCGATCAGCTTCTTCTTCGGATTGTCCGCTATGATCCTGGCTGGTTGCGCAGGTTTTTTTTGGTCCGCCATTTCCCTCCTGAATCTCCCCAATTTCTGGAATATGGCTTATTATACACATTCATCCCATTGGTTGCGATATTATCCCCGCAGAGAATTCCACATCATCGGCCCCCAGGTCCAGAAAGATCGACGCAGTTGGCCTGCATCCGAAATCTCATCGCCTGTTCCTTTCCCTAAGGATCAGGGACTTCTATTTTTGCGCCCAGATACGGGAGGAAAGGCTGAACACAGACTCCATCCCCTCCACGTCCAGAAGGTCCACCGACCGGCGTTGGGCTTCTTTCCATTGCGGGTAGATTTCCACCAGCAGCTGCTCTCCGGCGGGAGTGATAGAGACGATCATGGATCTTGCGCCGTCCTCGTGTCTGGAATCGAGCCACCCTTTCTTTTTCATCCGGTCCACATTGCGGGACAGGGTGGAGGCGTCCATTTTCATGATTCGGCAGATGTCCGAGGATCTGGCCTGGCCCAGGTTGAATACCATAACCATCAGGTTCACCTGGCTGACCTTGACTCCGGAGCCTTTCAGGGCCTCGTCGAAGATGGCGGTGATGGAACGGCTGATGAGCCTGGCTCGGGTGGCCACGCAGGAAGAGGCCATTTCCCCAGCCAGAACAGCTGGATCCTTGACGTTCATTTTAAATAACCCCACATCAGGCTAGTGTATATGCATTTCTCCCGCCTGGCAAGGAGTTTATACTGAATATAAGTGGACCTACCCCAAAGCCACGTCCAGGATCATCATCACGGTGAAGCCGACCATCAGCCCCATGGTGGCGGCGTCACCGTTCCCGTTGATCTGCGATTCCGGTATCACCTCCTCGGCCACCACGAAAATCATCGCTCCCGCCGCAAAAGCCAGGGCGAAGGGGAGCGCAGGCTGGGCGATAACCACGAATATGGCCCCCGCCACCGCCGCCAGAGGCTCCACCATGCCGGATAGCTGGCCGAACCACCAGCTTTTGATTTGAGAGATCCCCTCTCTTCGCATGGGGAGCGACACTGCGGCGCCCTCCGGGAAATTCTGTATTCCGATACCCATGGCCAGCGCCATGGCCCCGGCCAGGGAGGCTTCCGGCATCCCCGCCGCCACTCCACCAAAAGCGACTCCGATGGCCAGACCCTCCGGGATGTTATGCAAGGTGATGGCCATCACCAGCAAGGTTGTGCGCCGCCAGGAGGTCT
Source organism: Nitrospinota bacterium (assembly GCA_029879765.1). GTDB lineage: Bacteria > Nitrospinota_A > UBA7883 > UBA7883 > UBA7883 > JAOUMU01. Next base: position 2,236 of record JAOUPQ010000326.1, read on the forward strand.
TTATCCCCTCGACGGTTTCCATGGAATGCTCCAGATGAAGATGGGGCAGGATCCTGTCCACAATCCGCAGGAAGATCCCACCGGATAAAAACCCGATGGAGGCGGGGAGCCAGCCAGGCATCCCCATCGCTTCTCCCAGTTCGATGGCGGGGGAGAGCAGGCTCCAGAAGCTGGCGGCGATCATCACCCCCCCGGCAAAACCGAGCATCACATCCAGGGTCATCCTGCTCAGATCTTTTTTAAGAAACACCATCCCGGCCCCCAGCGCCGTCATGAACCATGTGAACAGCCCGCCCAAAAACGCCAAGGCTATAGGGCTCATTCCAGAAAAATAATCTTCACTCATCGATAGGCTCCTTTGGGCCGGGCCCGGTTATTCCACGACAGTCTTTATATCCCTCTCGTGCTCCTCTTCCTGGATCAGGATATCCTCCAGGATCCGGCGAAGGCCGTATTCGCGCAAGGACTCGGCCTGGGCGATTCTTTCCTTATAGCTTTCGATGGCCTGCCGCTCCCCCGCCAGATCCTGCTTCAGCATCTCCAGGCTGTCGGCGGAGGTGAGGGTTTTTTCG
>JAOUPQ010000087.1 GCA_029879765.1 Nitrospinota bacterium
ATCTGGCTTGGCATCCACATCCACATTATCTATCTGCCCACTTTCCACAGCTTCGGCGTCTGCTCCGGCATCCGCCGGTTTGTCACCCTTCTGTTTCTGGACTTTCGGCGGGCTCACCGGCGCCACCACAATCGACAGCGTCTTGCCCATCCTTTCAGGCTCCGATTCCACAATGGCCACGTCAGCCAAATCGACCTTGAACCTGTCCAGCACTTTCAAGCCCAGCTCTGTGTGGGTAATGAGCCTTCCCTTGAAGAAGACGCTCACCTTCACCTTGTCCCCGTCCGCCAGGAACCTCTTCACATGTGTGAGCTTGAACTGATAGTCGTGCTCCTCGGTCTTGGGGGTGATTTTCACCTCCTTGATCCGAATCACTTTCTGTTTCTTCTTGGCGTCGTGCGCCTTCTTGCTTTGCCGATACAGCAGCTTGCCATAGTCCATGATCCGGCATACCGGCGGCTTTGCGTTGGGCGCCACCTCCACCAGATCCATCTCCACATTGGCTGCATGCTCTATCGCGTCACTCAGTGACAGCACACCTAACTGCTCACCATCGCTGCCAACGACCATCACCGTTTTGCTGCTGATCTGGTCGTTTACCCGGAAACGCTTTTGTACGTTAGATATATCGCACCTCAACAAGAGATGAGCCTGTCCTTGTTTCAGGAAAGATACTCTCGTATGTCATATATACCTTAATACAAACCTCCAAATACTTTTAAATATGCAATGGTAGGCACGGGCGGTTTCGAACCGCCGACCTCTTGCGTGTCAAGCAAGCGCTCTCCCACTGAGCTACGCGCCTGTGGAATTAGTAAGTTTGCTCAAACCACTGATTTTTGTCAATAAAAATGTGCATCCAGTGGAAAACTTCATTTAACCCTTGACCGATTCATCCAGCCTTTTGAGCATGCGCAAAAGGTCTGCCAGCTGATCCATGGGCCACATATTGGGCCCGTCGCAGGGGGCTTTGTCCGGGTTCGGATGGGTCTCCAGGAACACGGCGGCCACCCCCGTGGCCACGGCGGCGCGGGCCAGGGGCGGTATCATGGCCCTGTTTCCTCCGCTGGCATGGCCCAGCCCTCCGGGCCGCTGCACCGAGTGGCCGGCGTCGAATACCACCGGTATCCCCTCAGCGCCCATCTGGACCAGCGAGGTCATGTCCACCACCAGGGAATTGTACCCGAAAAATGTTCCCCGCTCCGTCAGGGTGACCCGTTGATTGCCGGTGCGGCGGACTTTTTCCACGGCGTTTCCCATCTCCCAGGGGGCCATGAACTGGCCTTTCTTCACGTTCACCACTTTGCCTGTGGCCCCGGCGGCGGTGAGGATATCGCTCTGTCGGCATAAAAACGCGGGAACCTGGACTATATCCACCACCTCCCCCACGGCTGGCGCGTCCCCGGCTATATGAAAGTCGGTAAGCACCGGCGCCCCCACTTCCCGGCGGACCTTCTGCAGGATCCGCAACCCCTCCTCCACTCCCGGCCCGCGAAAAGCGTCGGCGGAGGAGCGGTTGGCCTTGTCGTAGGACGACTTGTATATGAACCCCACTCCCACCCGCCTTGTTATCTCCGCCAGGGTCTGGGCGGTTCTCATGGCGCTCTCCTCGCTTTCTATCACGCAGGGGCCGCCGATAAAGACAAAGGGGAGTTCGTCGCCCATGACGACATTGTTATATTCCAGATCCACCTTCATTGGATTTTATCCTCCAGATCATCGTTTGGTTTGGCCACGATCACATCGGGTGGATCAGCCTTTCTTAATATTTCCTCAATTTTTTCGATCATATCCTCCTCCGGCTCATAGGACAACATTTCCGGATGGCGAGTGGAGACGTAGAGCATAAAGGCGCAGAACCGCTCATCTGGCATATCACTCACGGCGTTTATAGATTTAACAACCTGGCCGAGCTGCTCCAGGGTTCCCGCCGAATAGTTGTGGTCGGAGAAAAACATGTCCAGCTCCCTGTTTCCCGAGGAGGAGACGCCACAATGCTCGCACTTGAGGATGGCGCCGAATTTTGTCTCTCCACAGTTCAGACATAGCGCCCATGTCATATCAACTGACTGTTTTCCTTGGCCGCATTGATAAACGCCACGAACAACGGGTGGGGATTATGCGGCGAAGATTTGAATTCGGGATGGAACTGTTCCGCCAGAAACCATGGGTGGTTGGTGATTTCTATTATCTCCACCAGCCTGCCGTCCGGCGAAAGCCCGGAGAACACCAGCCCTGCCTCCTCCAGTTTCATTCTGTAGTTGTTGTTAAACTCATATCGATGGCGATGGCGCTCGGCGATTTCCGTTTTGCCATAGGCCTTGTGGGCCAGGGTGCCGGAGCGGATGTGGCAATCATATGACCCAAGGCGCATGGTGGCCCCCATATCTTTTTTGCCCCGCTGGTCCGGCATAAGGTCGATGGTCGGCTCCGGACATTGGGGGGAAAACTCGCTGGAGCTGGCGTTTTGTATCCCCACCACGTTCCGGGCGTATTCGATCACTGCGCAGTGCATTCCCAGGCATATGCCCAGAAAGGGGATTTTCTTCTCCCGGGCAAGCTTTATCGCCGTGATTTTCCCCTCTATCCCCCTCTCGCCAAACCCCCCCGGCACCAGCACCCCGTCAGATTCGCGCAATCTTTTTTCCACATTCTTGCCATCCAGGTTCTCCGCGTCCACCCAGTCGAATTCTATATCCACATCATTGGCCAGCCCGCCGTGGATAATCGCCTCGGAAAGGCTTTTGTACGCGTCGGTGAGCTGTATATATTTCCCGATGATGGAGATCCGCACTTTCGGTTTGGTGGTGGTGATCCTCTGCACCAGGCTGCGCCACTGGCCCAGGTCGCTCTCTTTTTTCTCCATCCCCAAAAGCTCCAGGGCGATCTCATCGAGTCCCTCCTCGAACAGTCGAATGGGGACTTCGTAGATGGTTTTCACATCCAGCCCGGAGATGACGTTCCGGGGGGGCAGGTTTGTGAACAAGGCGATCTTTTTCTTCACCGCGTCGTTGAGCGCCTCTTCGGAACGGCACACCAGGATGTCCGGCTGCACTCCGATCTCCAGAAGCTCGCGCACCGAATGCTGGGTCGGCTTTGTTTTCAGCTCCTGGGAGGCCTTCAGGTATGGCACCAGCGTGACATGGATGAATATGCAGTTTTCCTTTCCGATGTCCGCCCGATACTGCCTCATCGCCTCCAGGAACGGCAGAGACTCGATGTCGCCCACAGTGCCGCCGATTTCGCAAATGGCGATGTCAAACCCCTTCCCCACTTCATCGAACCTTCTTTTTATCTCGTCCGTTATGTGAGGGATCACCTGCACTGTGGCGCCCAGGTAATCGCCCCGGCGCTCTTTTGTGATGACGTTGTTGTATATCCATCCGGTGGTGACGTTGTTCACCTTCCCCATGCGGGTGGAGATGAACCGCTCGTAATGACCCAGGTCCAGGTCCGCCTCGGCGCCATCGTCGGTGACGAAAACCTCGCCATGCTGGAACGGGCTCATGGTCCCCGGATCCACGTTGATATATGGATCGAGCTTCATCATGGTGACCTTGTGGCCCCTGGCCTCCAGCAAGGCGCCCAGGCTGGCCGCGGTGATCCCCTTGCCGATGGAGGACAAGACTCCACCGGTGACGAAAATATATTTCGGCATCTAGCTTCCCCCTCTGGCTATTTTGTTCGCCCGCTCCAGGTCTGCGGGCGAATCCACTCCGATTGAATCGCTGTCTGTCATCACAACCAATATCTTTCCCCCTCTTTCCAGCACTCTAAGTTGCTCCAGTTTTTCCCTTTGCTCCAGGGGTGTGGGCGCCATTTTAGCGTATTCGAGCAAAAATTCCCTTCTGTATACATATACCCCCAGATGCTTCAAATGCGACCTCCCCCCAGGGGCGCCATCCCTGTCGTTGGGAATGGGAGCCTTGGAGAAGTATAACGCCATCTCCTCCATATCGCGCACCACCAGGGTCACATTCGGGTCGCACGCCTCCTCATGGGTCACAGGGACGCATAGGGTGGACATCTTCACCCGATCATCCTCCAAGAGCCTGCGGACCGCCAGATCCACCGACCTAGGGTCCAGGAACGGCTCGTCCCCCTGGATGTTCACCACCAGGTCCGCCTGGCGCCTTTGGGCCACTTCCGCCACCCGGTCTGTGCCGCTTTGATGATCCGGGGAGGTCATCTCCGCCTGGCCGCCGAAGGCCAGGACAGCGTCCATCACCTTTTGATCGTCGGTGGCCACCACCACTTGCGTAGCGGTTTCCATTTTTCTGGCCTGACGATACACAAGCTCTATCATGGGCTTGCCGCCGATCAGCTTCAACGGTTTTCCCTCCAGGCGGGTGGAGCCATACCGGGCGGGAATTACTACAAGAACATCTGCCTTTTCCATGTTATTTTTACGAATAAAGGGGAGGAGTTTCCCAGTATGCCTCATAAAGCAAGGCGCTCGTTTGCCAGGAACGATTGGGAATCTTCATTTGCGCTGATCGGTATTCTACATTAAACATGCCCCCAGGTTAAGCTGATAAATTATTTAACAATCAATCAGCTTTTGCCATGGAATCGCCGGGATGAAGAACGCCATTCTTTTAATGGAAGGACTGGCGATCCGGGGAAGGGGCGTCAGTATGCGTGTTTGTTTATGAAGCCTTTCCAGATGGTGAGCCAGAGTATTTTGATGTCGAACAGCACGGACCAGTTTTCGATATAATAAAGGTCATACTCGACTCGTTTCTCCAAAGAGGTGTTCCCCCTGAGCCCATTGACCTGGGCCCAGCCGGTGATGCCGGCTTTCATCTTGTGCCGCAGCATATATTTTGGGATGCTCTTCTTGAAATCCTTGACGAAAACGGGCCGCTCCGGCCTGGGGCCCACCAGGCTCATTTTCCCGGTCAGCACATTGAAAAGCTGGGGCAGCTCATCCAGACTGGTCCTCCGCAAAAACGCCCCAAACCAGGTGCGCCGGTCGTCGCCGGGATTGGCCCACACGGCGCCGGTCTCTTTTTCCGCGTCCACTTTCATGGTGCGGAACTTGTATATGGTGAAAGGCTCCCCTCCCAGGCTCATTCTCTCCTGGATGTAAAGCAGCGGCCCTTCCGACTCCAGCTTTATCGCCACGGCGATAAGCGCCATCACCGGCGACCAGAGCACAATAAACACTGCGGCGAATATATAGTCGAACGCGGTTTTAAGGACCTTGTTCCAGCCATACATGGGGCTTTCGGAAAGGGAGACAATAGGGAATCCGTCAAAATCCTCCACGCTGGAATTTAGCCGGATGAACTGGCTGATATCCGGGGCAAGCTTGATATCCACGGTGACATCGCTAAGCTGGGTGAGGGTGTTCTCCAGCCGTTCATATGCGCCATGGGGCAAGGCGATGAAAACCTGGTCCACTTTATGTTTTTCTATTACTTCATTGACCTGATCCACCAGGCCTATGACCTTGTGGCCGTGGTACACCATACCCAGATCTTTCGGATTGTCGGCCAGCATGCCGATGAGCACCATGCCCGATTCCGGATGTCGGGAAAAAGTCTCCGCCAGGCTCTGCGCCAGCTCCCCCGCCCCGACAATGACCACATAGCGCAGGTTATACCCTTTTCGCCTGAATATCCTCAGGGTGGTTCGCACGACAATATGGGAAATAATGAGCCCAGACAGGCTGAGCATCCAAAACATGAACATTACCGCTCGGGAATAGGAATATTCCCTGTAAAAGAAGGCGGCGGCCATGGTCATGGTGATGGCGTACGCCGACGCCTTGAATATCCTGAAATATTCGTTGAACCGCGAGTCGCTTCTCATGGGGGAGTACATCCCGCCGACATGCATGCAAAGGCCCCAGATGACCACCAGAACCGGGATGAACCAAAGGTACTCGGTGAAAGCGGGGACTCCCTTGGGAGTGGGAAGATCGGTTTCGAAACGGAGCCAGTACGCGCCCAGCCAGCTTATGACCACAACGCTTATGTCCACCACAAGCATTATGGTCAGGAACAACTGGTTATGCTTTTTTAACATTCAACACCTTTTCGTCAGATTTAGCGGTCAACCATGAACTCACCGCGGTTTTAGAATTTTTTCCTATTTAAGACGCAAATCCGCCTTTAAAAGTAAAAACAACCCTCAGATGATAACCCCATGCTCCAACTTCCAAGGAAGCCATCCAGAATAGACTCAAGGCATTTTCGCCGTTTGGCCGCTTGGGGCCAGGCGATTTTTCATATTATACACGAATATACGGGTCATTTTCCGCAATTTTTTTCCCCGGCCTATTCTGGAACTGTGGAACCTTTTGCTTTTATCACGAATAACAACCATGCCCAATGGGGTTTGGAGGTCGCCATCGGTTCCGCTTCCGCTCCAGCCCCTTATTTTCGCAAGGTGGATCTCTGTCGCGCCGGAAGGGTCATCACCACTTCCACTCCCTTGCCTTCCCCGTCGGTCTCCAGTTCCAGATCCCCCCCGTGGGATTGGAATATCAGGCGCGCCAGGGTCAGCCCCATTCCTATACCTCCGCTGAGGAAGGCGTATTTCCCCGTGGAATGCGTGCTGGAGCTTTCCAGAGAGAAGAAAGGCTCAAACACCGAATCCTTTTTCTCCTTAGGTATTCCCACCCCCTCATCCATGATGTAGATAGCCAGTTTGTCATTGTCCCGCACCATCCGGACCTTGGCCATTTTTCCATCGGGAGTGTACTTGATGGCGTTGGAAATGACTTCCCCAAGGGCATATTGGATCATCGACTGGTCGCACACCACCTGATCCTCCCCTGTCTCCACTTCGATGGACAAAGACAGCTTGATATCCCTCTTATCCTCCAACGAACTCTTTTCGGAAAGCTCCACGCAATATCGCAATATGGTTCCCAGGGGCGCTTCCTTAAAAAGTATCGCCTTTTTCAGCAGTATCAGATCCGTGAACATCTCCCCGGCGGTGACGATCCGGGAAAAGTCATCGATGGAGGAATCGAGGGCATTGATGGAAGCTGACAGCGACTCTTCGTCCGGGACGCCGGAGCGGCCCATCTTCTCCAGCACCAGCTTGGCTAGGCTCAGCTTGGTCAATGGCGTGCGAAGCTCGTGGGAAGTGACGGATGTGAAATAGTCTCTGGCCTGCTGGAGCCTGGATTCCCGGGTGATGTCCCTTTTCACCGCCACGAATCCGGTCACCTCCCCCCCCTCGCCGGAAACCGGGGAGATGGTGGCCTCCTCTTCATATAAAGTCCCATCTTTCCTTTTGTTGACGAAGTTGCCTTTCCATGTGGAGCCTGATGTTATGGTGTCCCAAAGGTCCTTGTAATAATCCTGGCTGTGCTTGCCGCTTTTCAAGACCTTGGGATTGGCGCCAAGAGCCTCCTCGCGGGTGAAACCGGTGGATTTCTCAAAAGCGTGGTTCACATATTGGATGGCGCCGGTGGTGTCGGTGATCACCACCACTTCCTGCGACTGCTCGATAGCGGTGAACAACCGCGCCTTCTCCCGCTCATCCCGAATCCTCTCGGTGATGTCGATAAAGTTAACCACGGCCCCTGCCACCTTTCCATCCTTGGTCATGGGATGGAACCATATTTCAGTCACAAAGGAGGTTCCGTCTTTTCGCCACAGGGCTTCCCGGTCCATGTGGGCGGGTTTGTTCTTCTCTGTCACATAACGCAAAAGACATTCAGATTCCGGAAAAGGTGTTCCGTCCTCTCGCGTGTGATGGATAAGCGTGTGAATGTTCTTGCCGATCAGTTCATCGGCGCTGTCGTACCCCAGCAGATTGATACATGAAGGATTGACGAATGTGCAGATACCGTTCATATCCGCGCCGAAGACCGCCTCGGACATGTTATCGAGCAAAAGCCGTCGAGTCTCCTCGCTCACCCTCAGCGCTTGCTGGGCCTGGATAGTGGCGCCAAACTGCCCCTTCAGGCTCCTAAAACCCCATGAAACTCCCAATAACCCCACCAGCCACAAGATGCCATTGGCGGCGAAGTGGGCGTAGTATTCATTCCACTTGTAGTTTTCATACTGGGTGAGGGGTATGGACACGCTCAGCCCTCCGCGCACATCCCCCACCTTGTATCCCTGGTGGCCGTGGCACTTCAGGCACGCCTCCTCCACAAGGTTGGGTCGCATATAGCGAAGATGATGAACGCCTTGTATCTCTACCACGGCGAACACCTCCTCTACGCCATTTTCGAACAATAACAGCGACTCTTTTTCCCAGTCGTCCGGCTTGTTTTTCGGGTTCAGCAGTTTCAGGCTGGTCAAGTGGCCCGCCACTCCATAAACTTCCAGAAAATATTCATTGATCTGACGCATCACATAGGCCGGATTCATCAGGGTGAGCTTGACTCCGGAAGGGGTGGTGATATCTCTTTCCTTCACGTGGGTCAGATATGGATTGGGGGGTGTGCGCTCGTCAACGGGGACATACACCCCCCCATGGGTGGCGGTCCAATAGCGGAAAGCCATATCTTTTTTGAAATTGGAGCGAGCCTCGTTGAGCGCCTGGCTTTCCGTGCTTTTCTTTACGCGGTAGACATCCCAGGAGAGCAGAGTCACCACTATGACAGTCCACGCAATTGCTGCTGTGACCAGGTGCTTGCGAAGGAGAGGTAGAAAGTCTTCGCTTTCTATAGTATTTGACACGTTAAAGCTTTCACACTTTTCAGGGGCTATGATTTCGTGATATTTCACTCCAATTCGCTATTCTGCACTATACATGGCCATCGGGCAATATATTTCCATTTATTGGCTTATACCATGCAAATTTGATTGATTTTCCTCCCCAACATGGCCATTATTATTCTTTACACGCATTTTTTTCAGGAAGTCTACCCTATGCAAATGACAATTACGGAAAAAATACTGGCCAGGCACGCCGACCTGGAGTCGGTTAAACCGGGACAGATAATCTCCAGCAAGGTGGATATCGCCCTGGGGAACGATATAACCGCCCCCCTGGCCATCAAAGCCTTTAAACAGGCGGGGGCCAAGCAGGTGTTCGACCCTTCCCGGGTGGTGCTGGTGCCAGACCATTTCGCCCCGAACAAGGATATCGCCTCGGCCCAGCAGGCCAAGATCATGCGGGAATTCGCCAGGGAAATGGACATCGACAACTATTTCGAGGTGGGGCAGATGGGGGTGGAGCACGCCTTGCTGCCGGAGCAGGGGCTGAGCCTGCCTGGCGACGTGATCATCGGCGCGGACAGCCATACCTGCACCTATGGCGCCATGGGCGCTTTTTCCACCGGTGTCGGCTCCACAGACCTGGCGGCGACCATGATAACGGGAAAGACCTGGTTCCGCGTCCCCGAGACCATGAAATTCATCTTCAACGGAAAGAGAAAAAACAAGTGGATATCAGGCAAGGATCTGATCCTTTATACCATAGGAAAAATCGGAGTCTCCGGGGCGCTGTATAAGGCCATGGAGTTCTGCGGGTCGATGATCGAGGAATTCTCCATGGACGACCGGTTCGCCATGGCGAACATGGCGGTGGAGGCGGGCGCCAAGAACGGCATTATCCGCCCGGATCAGAAGACCCTGGACTTCATCGCCTCCCAGCCTGTGCGCCCGGTGCGGGACTACCAGATGTTGGAGTCGGACAAGGACGCGGCCTATCTCAGTGTCCATGAATTCGACGGCGATGATATCGACCTGATGGTCGCCTTTCCCCATCTGCCGGAAAACACCAGGGCAGTGGGGGAAGCAAAGGACATCCGGCTGGATCAGGTGGTGGTGGGCTCCTGCACCAACGGGCGCTATGTGGATATGGAAATCGTGGCCGGCATCCTGAAAGGGAACAAGGTGGCCAAGGGGATGCGGATGATCATCATCCCGGCGACGCAACGGATATACAAAAAAGCCATGAACAACGGCTTGCTGGATATTTTCATCGACGCGGGCGCGGTGGTGTCCACCCCCACCTGCGGCCCTTGCCTGGGAGGCCATATGGGCATCCTGGCCGAGGAGGAGCGGTGCCTGGCCACCACGAACAGAAATTTCGTGGGCAGAATGGGCCACCCCAGGTCGGAGGTATATCTGGCCTCCCCCGCCGTGGCCGCGGCGTCGGCTCTCACCGGGGTGATCACGGACCCGGAGCAAGTGGTCAGCTGAACATCAGGGAAGTTTCATATCAAGGCCGGTGGTCTTCTGTCCACCGGCCTTTTTCATTATCATTGTCCAAGCGCACGAGCCAAACGCAAATCAGATATCACCGGAATTGATTCTTCCCACCCCGACAGACTCCATCTTCGCCCATGCCGCCGCCAGGGAGCCTTCGATATCGATCCCACGGCAAGCGTCCTCCACCAACCGGACCTTAAACCCAGCCGCCACTCCATCCAGCGCCGAATATTGGATACAGAAATCTGTGGCCAATCCGGCCAGGAATATGGAGCGTACCCCCAGCTCTTTGAGATAACC
>JAOUPQ010000327.1 GCA_029879765.1 Nitrospinota bacterium
AATCTGGAAAACCTCAACTTGCACGCTCCCCTGGTGAATATGGACAACAAAGGCCCTGATTATATCAGGTTCAGAAGGGACGGTGAGCAACAAAGCCATCGCACCCCGTCCATTTGCTCCGATCCGGGATTTCAATTAATATGGTCTCTATGGAACAGATAAAAGCCGCCGCCATCCAGCTCTCGCCGGGAGAGGATATGGACCGCAATGCGCAAACCGCGTTGGACCTGGTGCGCGATGCGGCGAAGGAAGGGGCCCGGCTTATCGCCCTGCCGGAGTATTTCGCCTATTACGGCGCGGAGGAGCGGTGGGCGGAGGCCGGCGCCATGACCAGCAGGGTTGTCAGCGCCTTCAGGCAGGAGGCAAAGAACCTGGATGTGTATATCCTGATGGGAACAGTTCTTGTCCCGGGCAGTGACTCTCCTGGAAAGCTGGCCAACACATCCATACTGCTGGACCCCGATGGAGAGCATGCGGCGCAATACATAAAAAGACATCTTTTCGATGTGTCGCTCGATAGCGGAGAGTTTTGCGAGAGCCAGTGGCTGGAGCGGGGAAAGTCCTTCGCCACCGCCGATGTGGAAGGGTGGAAGCTGGGATTATCCATCTGTTTCGATCTTCGGTTCCCCCATCATTTCGCCGCCTTGCGCGGCATGGACGCGAACGTGATAGCGGTTCCGTCCGCTTTTTCATTAGAGACCGGCGCCGCCCACTGGATGCCCCTTATCCGCGCCAGGGCCATAGAGACCCAATGCTATGTCATAGCCCCGGCTTTGGTGGGGGAGTGCGGCGCGGGCAAGAAATGTTTCGGATCCACCGCCATCATCGATCCATGGGGCCAGGTGGCCGCACTGAAGGAGCATGGGGAAGGATTCGTTATGGCCCTACTGGATCCTTCTTTTGTCGAACGGGTTCGCCGGAAGATACCGATGACTCCCTCCCCTCATCCCTCGTCTTATCCGGAGGGAGATAAATGATCGACAGGTTATCCTTTTCGCTGATGGATATATAGCCCGGCAGGTCTTCTCTTCCCAGCGGCCCACCCCCCATATCCACCAGATCGCCGATCCACGAGTCGTGGGAGACATATTTCTTTTCCACGGAGCAGGACTTTCTGGCGACTCGGACAAGCCGCAAAAAGCCGGTGTCCTTGTCGCCGATTCCCATGAACATCCCCTTCTGGAACTGGGAGTATCCCACGGCCAGAAGCGATCGCCCCTCCGGATCCTTCACTGCCACAACCCTGGGCGGGACGGCAAGAGGCGCCTCTTTGTTTCCATTGGCGGCTTTTGTTTTTTTTGTTCCACCCCCCAGGTTCTCGGCTTTCCACAACAGCTTCCCTTCCTGATTGTAGACCACCAGCGCGCCGTTCCTATCCACTCCCACGTTCTCCGAAGCCCCATCGCCATCCGCATCCAGGTTGAATAATCCCAATGGCGCTTCCCCTTCGATGGTGAACGCCGGATCGATCCTAAGGTCCCTGGCGTCCCTGGTCACCTTATACACCAGCCCATCCACCCGTTTGCCTCCGTCCACAAGCTTCTGGGCGTATAAAGCCCCGCCGGGGGAACTGGAAAAGAAATATGGCAGGTTGTCGACCAGCACCCGGTATTTTCCCCCTGCCTTGTCTATCATGGTGGAGGAAAAGCCGCTGGCTCTCCATGCGTTGACGAATATCTCCTCCCGGCCATCGCCGTTGGTGTCATGCGCCGCCAGGCTCAACGCGGTGGCGCCGTATATCTGGCCGGAGGTCCATTGGACATTGACCTTATTGTCGCTTTCCAACCTGGCGATGATCAGTCTTTTCGAAGTGAGGATGGCAAAGTCCCGGGCGACTATTCCGCCAACATAGAAAGGAGCGGCGCTGAGGGCTTTTCCATCCACGCTGATGGTATCCCATTTCTCATTCTTGGCGCTCACCGCGGCTGGCTCCGGCCCCACCATGGTGGCGTTTATGGGGGCGGCAGTCTCCTCGAAAACCGGGGCGCCATGGGGACTGGAGGAAGCGGACCACGCGGGGAGGGCGCAAAAAGCCCCATAGGCCGCAACGCAAGAAGCGGCGGCGAACGTTATTTTCCTGAAGGTCATTATGTATTTATTCAAAACAATGGAACCTTATCATATATCCGGCCAGCCGGACTCAAATTCCTTGCATCTGCTCGCATGCCTGAACCCTCTCTTTCAGGTTGTCGAGCTTGTCACGAAAAGCGATGGCCGCCTCGCTCCTTCCATCCGCTTCGGCAGTGATCATGGCGTTGGTCATAAGGCTCTGGCTCATCTTGAAAGTTTCCATTTCCTTAAGGCACCGCTTGTGCGCCCGGCGAGCGGCGGACCCCTCCCCCAGCCCCTCCAGTCCCAGTGTGGCCACAGTCTTGTCCTGCAACCAGTTCAGGGGTATAAATCCGATCTGGGCATGGTAGTTGACAGTCATGGCCACTATCAGAGTCATGACAGTTTTGGATACCAGCTCGATCAGCCCCCCATGGGAAAGGATCAGGCGGTCCATGAAATCGTACAGCCACTTGTCGATTCGGGTCAGCGCCTGCACCTGAAGCTTCAAAAAGCGGTTCAGCGCTATGAGCACCAACAGGTAGACCAGAAGCCTGGTAATGGAATCGAGCACGGGGATGACGTTGCTCCAGTTTTCGTGACGCACGAAATCCAGCAGCCCCTCCCCCATGCTGGTGATAAACTCATACTCCAGCTCGGCATACCAGTTCACGAAAATGACCAGCGCCAGCAAGGTGGCCAGGGCTTCCAGATTCGCCTTCAGGTTCAGGTGGCGCTCCCGCAGCCAATCCAC
>JAOUPQ010000088.1 GCA_029879765.1 Nitrospinota bacterium
TGATCGCCAGACGGCTCATGGGCTGCTCCCGGTTTATGCCGTGACGCCGAAAAGCGCCATGTCCGCCTCCACCATCATGCGCACCAGATCTTCAAAGGAAGTATGGGCCTTCCAGCCCAGCTTGCTTTGGGCCAGAGAAGGATCCCCCACCAGGGTCTCCACCTCCGCCGGGCGGTAGTAGCGCGGATCAACCACCACCAGGGCCTTGCCGGTGTCCGGATCGATTCCCTTCTCCTCCGGGCCTTTGCCGTGCCACTCTATCCGCCTGCCAGCGGCGGCGAAGGCGGCGTTGACGAATTCGCGGACGGTTTTTTGCACGCCCGTGGCCAGCACATAGTCCCCCGGCTCCTCCTGCTGAACCATCCTCCACATCCCTTCCACATAGTCCTTGGCGTATCCCCAGTCGCGCAGGGCGTTGAGGTTGCCCAGATGTATGCTCTCCTGCTGTCCGGCCATGATCTTGGCCAGCGACAGGGTGATTTTGCGGGTGACGAAATTTTCGCCCCGGCGGGGGGATTCGTGGTTGAACAGGATGCCGCTGGAGGCGTGAAGCCCGTAGGCCTCGCGATAGTTGACGGTGACCCAATGGGCATAGACCTTGGCCACGCCGTAGGGGCTTCTGGGGTGGAACGGGGTGGTTTCTCTTTGCGGGGTTTCGGCCACCTTGCCGAACATTTCGGAGGTGGAAGCCTGATAGAACCGTATCTCTTTCTGGTCGCTTTTGGACCGGATGGATTCCAGCAGCCGCAAGGCCCCCACGGCGTCCACCTGGGCGGTATACTCGGGGGTCTCGAAACTGATGGCCACATGGCTTTGCGCGGCCAGGTTGTACACTTCGTCCGGCAGCAGGCTGTCGATTAGCCGCGATATGTTCAGCGAGTCTGTGACATCGCCATAGTGGATCTGCATCCGCCCTTTATAGGCCGGATCGGTTAGCAGATGCTCTATCCTGCCGCGGTTGAAAAGAGAGGACCGGCGGACTATTCCGTGGACCTCGTATCCTTTTTCCAGGAGCAATTCGGCCAGGTATGATCCATCCTGCCCGGAGACTCCGGTAATCAACGCCCTCTTCACTGCTTTTGATCCTCTTGAATATTAAGCTGAATTAGGGAGCTAGTGTATTGTATTGGAAGTTTGATGTAAAGCCATCGCGCAGATCCTCATCCCGATTGTTTGACATAGGCCAGGATGGGGAATATACTTGAAATGGTTGATGGGTTGGGTGGGAAGACGGCATTTACCAAGAATTAGACAGGTTATGAACGAAAAAAGTGTCGCGCCACCGATGAAGGAAGACGCCCAACGGTTGGAATCGAGGGCGAACAAGGTCCACATCGAAAGTCAGTTCGAGTTTTTCTGGATTCGGATTTTGATCGATGGCGCCATCGCCGGTCTGCTGCTCTACATCTTCACCATGATGCGCTCCCCCTTTTTCCCAGTCCCATATCAGATCCTGATGGTTCTTTCCCTGCTTTTGATGATCGTTTTTTTCAGGTCTGTGGATGTATATCAGGACAACCAGGACGCGGTGGCCTTTTTCCTGAAACTTTTGCGCGCATGGGTCAGCATTGTCCTGGCTTTGGTGGCCCTCGGCTTCCTGACAAAAACTTCCAGCATCTTTTCCCGGCAGATTTTGGTCACCTGGGCGCTGGCCAGTTTTTCCGGCCAATTCATCAGCAACATGGCGCTGGTATGGGTCGCCGCCAGGTTCAGCGCCAGCTCTGTGGTGAAGGAAAATGCCATACTGGTGGGCGCGGGGGAGCTGGGAGCGGGGATAGCCAGCCGCATCAACGCCAGCCGATGGATTTCATCGCAGATTGTGGGGGCCTTGGAGGATGACCCTGATATCATCGCCAATTGGAAGATGGAACAGGTTCCGGTGTTGGGCAGGATCGTGGACCTGGAGAGTGTGATAGCGGAAAACGATATAAAATGCGTGTATATCACCCTTCCCCTGGCCGCCACGGCGCTGGTGGAGGGCTTGTATCTAAAATTGCTTCCCATGAATGTGGATATCAAATGGGTGCCGGATTTTTCCGGGTTGACCCTTGTAAATCCAAATATAAAGGAGATTGGCGGACTGGCAGTTTTCTCTTTGTCGGAGACTCCCCTGGTAGGCAGCCGCAGGATAGCCAAGGTGATATTCGACTGGGTCCTGGCGGCCATGGCCCTGGTGGCGCTAAGCCCTTTGATGCTGGCGACGGCGTTGGCGATAAAGATACGGATGCCGGGTCCTGTGTTTTTCCGGCAGATCAGGCACGGGTGGAACGGCAAGGAGTTTGCGGTGTGGAAGTTCCGCAGCATGGTGGTGCCCAAGGAAGGTGAAAACGAGTTCAAGCAGGCCACCAGGGATGACACCAGGATCACTCCCCTGGGGCGGTTTTTGCGCAAAACGAGCATTGACGAGTTGCCGCAGCTGTTCAATGTGATCACCGGTGAGATGTCGCTGGTGGGGCCCAGGCCGCATCCCGTGGCGCTGAATGACTATTTCGACAGGAAGATAGAGGCCTATCTGGCCCGGCACAAGATCAAGCCGGGGATTACCGGCCTGGCCCAGATCAGCGGATTACGCGGGGAGACAGAGACTGTGGAAAAGATGCGCAAGAGGGTGGAGTGTGACCTGGAGTATATCAACAACTGGTCTCTGGCCCTGGATATCAAGATCCTGATCAAGACGGTTTTTGTCATCTTTTCCAAGGAAGCATACTGACCCTGCTGTCCGAAGGCCAGCCGACCGGCGGCTTGTGGGGACGTTTTGTCATATCCATCGCCTTTGGCCGGATGTATATTTAGCGCAGAATAGATTTGGGAACAAGGGGGCAGCCAATGGAAAGAATGAGCTCATTTTTCCGCCTGAAAGAGCGGGGGACCGATTTTCGCACGGAGATCACCGCCGGGGCCTCCACCTTCCTCACCATGAGTTATATCATCTTCGTCCAGCCCGCCGTCCTGTCCGCCGCGGGGATGGATTTCGGATCCGTGATGATGGCCACCTGTCTCGCCTCGGCCATAGGCTCCATATTGATGGCGCTGCTGGCCAACTACCCCATAGCCCTGGCGCCGGCCATGGGCCACAATTTCTTTTTCGCCTTCACTGTGTGCGGCGCCGCCGCCGTGGGGGGGATGGGGCTTTCTTGGCAGCAGGCTTTGGCGGCCAATTTTATTTCCGGGGCCTTGTTGCTGGCCCTCTGCCTGGCCGGGGCGGTGGATTATGTGATACACGCCGTGCCCAATTGCCTTCGCCACGGCATCGCCGTGGGGATTGGCCTGCTGATAGCTCTTCTGGGTCTGGAATGGGGGGGGATCGTGGTGGACGCCCCTGGTGTTCTGGTGGGGTTGGGGGATGTGAAAAGCCCACCGGCGCTAATCACCATCTTCGGCGTGTTCCTGATGGCGAGCCTGATGATGAGAAAGATCAAGGGCGCCATCCTGGTGGGGATCCTGGCCAGCACGGCGCTGGCCCTGGCTTTTGGCATGGCCGAGTTCAAGGGGATAGCGGGCGCTCCCCCGTCCATCAGTCCCACCTTGTTCAAGCTGGATTTTGAAGGGCTTTTTGATCACGGCCAGTTCTGGATGGTGATCGCCATATTTCTGTTTCTCGACCTTTTCGACACCATCGGCACTCTGGTGGGGGTGGGGGCCAAGGCGGGATTGTCGGATAAGGATGGGAGGATGCCCCAGGGACAAAAGGCGATAGGCGCGGACGCCGCCGCCACGGTGGCGGGGACCGTGCTGGGCACCTCCACAATCACGTCATATATAGAAAGCGCCGCCGGGGTGGCCGTGGGGGGGAGGACCGGGCTGACGGCGGTGACCACGGGGATACTGTTCCTGCTGGCGATTTTCTTCGCCCCCCTGGCGCAGACTGTGGGTGGAGGATATGAAACCGCGTCCGGGGCGCGACTGTACCCGGTGATAGCCCCGGCGCTGATAGTGGTGGGGAGCCTCATGTTCTCCCTGGCCAAGCAGATAGACTGGGACGAGCCGGCGGGGGCCATCTCCGCATACCTGACGATCATCATTATCCCCCTGACTGTGAGCATCACGGAGGGGATCGCCGTGGGATTCATCAGCTACTCGCTGCTTAACACCGTGAAAGGGAATTTTGGGAAGGTGAGCCCTCTGGTCCATGCGCTGGCGGCGCTGTTCATCCTGCGATACATCTTTCTGGCGGGATAATCAATCGGCTATGCCGGAGAGAAGGGAGTTTTTCCCGTGTCTATGCCTGTGGTGAGCAGATACCTGCCCAGCTTCTGAATGTTCATCAGGTTGTAATGTAAATGTGTTTCATCTTTACTTCCTTGATAATATTCAATCAATGAAGATAAATTAGCTCGGGAGGGCCTGGGTTTTCCACAGTATCCGCCCCGGGGCGCATAACCGGAATATATTGAATAATCCTGTGGTATGGTGGGGCGAATTCTGATAGAGTGGCCCTATCCCCGAAAATCAGGCGGAGCGCCAGAGCGCCCCAAGTTGGCCGGGGTATCGAAGCCGGACGGCCGGAAATACCGCTAAACGCATATTCTCCGCAGCCCGTATCGTCTTGTATTGAACGTGGGGTTTGTGTTAAAGCTATTAATCTTGCCCTAGTGAAAGAAAAAAACCTCAAATATTGGAGATTTTTCTTATATGACCAGTATCGCGAAGGAGACAGTGAAAAAGTTCGCCTCCAGGGAGATAGGCCAGTTGCAGGCCACCTTGGAAGAGATCAAGGGCCTCTCCGGCCTGACAGCCGAACAAAAGAAGGAAATCGCCTCCGGCATCATCCCTCTTTTCTACAGGGATCATTCCGAAGATGATGATCTGGACAACCTTATCAGAAACGCCGAAAAAACCCTTGCCTTGCTGGGCGACGATGTGGTGGATGTGGTTATCAGCCATATGGTGGAGGCGGACATGGAGTCTGTGGACCACTTTGCCAGGGCGCTGGGGGACATTGGCGCTCCGGCGGTGGAGCCTGTGCTAAAGGCCCTTACCAATCATTCCGCCGATGGCTATGTCCTGACCAGTCTGCTGCAGGCCATGAGCTATTTCAAGGACGAGAGCGCCCTGAAAACCATGCGCAAGGCCTTCGAGTATACAGGCCACGCCAACCCCCAGGTTCGCTCCGCCGCCCTGCATTGTCTGGGCCGCGTGTCCAACAACCTGGATCTGGCCTCCGCTTCCGCCGAGGATCGCTCCAAGATGTTCGACGCGGTTTTCTCGTCGCTGTCGGCGCCCAAGGCCATCACCCGGCTGCACGCGGTGCGGGCTCTGGGCGAGATGTTGCGCAACAGCTACCTTACCGCCGAGCAGGTGGACAAAACCCACAAAGCCTTGCGGGCCATCCTGGGCTTTGACGATTTCGAATGGGATGTGGCGTACATTGTCCGCGCCGAGGCGGACCGGTTTTTGCACCTTTGCCGGGAGCCTGCCGCCGCCGGAGCCCAGAGCAACGGTACAGGGAGGTATAAACAGGAGTTTACGATAATAGAGAAGCGGGAGCTTGTCCCGATGACCCATTACATGAGGGTCAACGCGCCGCTGATCGCCAAAAAGATCCAGGCCGGCCAGTTCATCATCATCAGGCCCAACGCCCACAGCGAGCGCATTCCGCTCTCCATCTGCGGGTGGAACAGGGAAGAGGGTTACATAGAGATTATCGTCATGGGTTGTGGCCGAACCTCCATGGAGACTATCGCCAAGAATGTGGGGGACAAGCTGCAGGACGTGGTGGGCCCTCTGGGGCAGCGCTCCCATATCCGCAAGCACGAGGGCGCCTGCGTGGTGCTCGGCGGCGGCTATGGCACCGGCGCGATCATCCCCACCGCCAGGGACCTCAAAGCCCTGGGCAACAAGGTATACGGGGTGGTGGGCGCCCGCACCAAGGATCTGCTGATCATGGTGGATGAGCTTCGCGAAGTGTGCGACGAGGTTTTCGTCACCACCAACGACGGCTCCGAGGGGATTGAGGGATTCGTCACTCACGCCCTGGACAAGATAATGAAGCGCGAACCGGTCTCCTACACATTGGCCGTGGGGCCCGTGCCCATGATGATGGCGGTGACCAAGATGAACGAGGGCACGGATATAGAAGGATGGGTGTCGTTGAACGCCATAATGGTGGACGGCACCGGCATGTGCGGCGCGTGCCGTGTTTCCGTGGGCGCGAAGACCAAGTTCGCCTGCTTCCACGGGCCCGACTTTCTGGGCAAGGATGTGGATTTCACGGAATTGACCAAAAGACAGAAGATGTTTGTGGACAAGGAAAAAATCGCCATGGAAGCATACGGGAAATAGGGAGGTGGCCATATGAACGAGAAGAAAAAGATCAATACCAAGGAGCGGATGAAAAAGCCGCGCAACGAGATGCCGCTGCATGAGGCTGCCAAAAGGATAACCAACTTCGAGGAAGTCCCCATTGGATACACCCTGGAGCAGGCCATGGACGAGGCGGGCCGCTGTATCCAGTGCAAGAAGCCGGAATGTATCGGCGGATGCCCGGTGGGGATCGACATCCCCGCGTTTCTCTCCCTGCTGGAAGAGGGGGATGTGGCCGGGGCCGCGCGCAAGATCCGGGAGACCAACTTTCTGCCCGCGGCCTGTGGCCGGGTGTGCCCCCAGGATAAACAGTGCGAGGCGGTGTGCATCGTCGGCAAGAAGAACGACTCGGTGGCCATCGGCAACCTGGAGCGGTTCGTGGCGGACTATGAGAAACAGACCAACATGAACCGTGTGCCGGATATGCCGCCGGAGACGGGCAAGCGCGTGGCGATCGTCGGCAGCGGGCCCGCGGGGCTTACGGCGGCTTATGAGCTGCGAAAACGGGGCCATGCTGTCACTGTTTTTGAGGCGTTCCACCGGGGCGGCGGCGTCATGGTGTATGGCATTCCCCGCTTCCGTCTGCCTCTGGAGATCATCGATGACGATATCCAGCTGCTGGTGGATATGGGGGTGGAGTTTGTATACGACATGATCATCGGCAACATCCTGACCCTGGACGACCTGATCGAAAAGGAAGGGTTCGACGCCGTATTCATCGGCACCGGCGCCGGGTTGCCGAAAATGCTGGGTATCCCCGGGGAGAACCTCAACGGCGTTTATTCCGCCAACGAGTACCTGACCCGCATATACCTGATGCATGCCATACATTTTCCGGAAAACACCACCCCGCTGTTCCAGGGGAAGAAGATGGCGGTCATCGGCGCGGGGAACACCGCCATGGACACCCTGCGCACCGGCAAAAGGCTGGGCGCCCAGGTCACCTGCTACTACCGCCGCTCCCGCGAGGAAGCGCCGGCCAGGAGCGAGGAGCTGGAGCACGCCGAGCAGGAGTTTATCGACTTCAAGTGGCTCTCCAACCCCATAGAGTTCATCGGGGATGAGAACAACTTCGTGACGGGGATCAAGTGCGCCGTGATGAAACTGTCCGAGCCGGACGATTCCGGGCGCCGAAAACCGGTGCCCACCGGGGAGACGTTCATCGACGAGGTGGACACCGTGGTCTTCTCCTTGGGGTGCGATGTGAACCCGATCATCCCCAACGCCACGCCGGACCTGCGGGTGAACAAGTGGGGGATCGTGATGGTGGACGAGGAGACCTGCCACACCAGCAAGAAAGGGGTTTTCGCCGGAGGGGACGCCATCACCGGCGGATCCACCGTCATTCTGGCCATGGGCCAGGCGAAGAACGCCGCCTTGAAGGTGCATGAGTACCTGATGGGGGATTTCAACTATTCGCTGAATGTCCCCACAGACCCCAACGCCCCAGGCATCCAGTGGGCGGGAAGGTTCTCCAAAGCGAAGAGATAGTCTCTGGCCTGATACGCTGATACAGACCGCCGTCCCATATCGGGGCGGCGGTTTTTTTGTCTGGCATCGTTTGCTTCCATTGAAAACCAGGCGCCACAGGAGTACAATCCTGTTTGGTCACGGCCACTGGAGCTGCACGGCGTCATACGCCACAATGGCATACATTTGGGTGGTAGGGAATGCGCGATTACTTCATCTTCGAACCTCAGGCCATGGCCTATCATTCCAGTCACGATCATATCGTTGTGCTCTTCTCCCTGATCATCGCTTTTTTCGCCTCGGTGGTGTCGCTGGATCTGGTTTCCCAAATCGAGAGTGTGAGCAGATTGCGCAGGGCCTGGATTGGGCTGGGGGCTGTGACTCTGGGCGGGGGCATATGGGCCATGCACTTTGTGGGGATGATGGCCCTGCGGATAGATGTGGCCATTGGTTATGAGTTCTGGACCACACTGCTCTCCTTTATGGTGGCGGTGGTCTTTGTGGGGGTGGCTCTTCTTCTGGTATGCGAGTGCAGGCGCTCTTTTAAAGTGACCACCATGGTGGGGTTGTTCCTCGGCTCCGGCATCGCCGCCATGCACTATCTGGGGATGGCGGCGATTCGCGGAGAGGTGGAGATCGCCTATCGCCCAGGCCTTTTCGCGCTGTCCATAGCCGTTGCCCTGGGGGCGGCGACCTTCGCCATGTGGATATCCGGCGGCCTGGCCGCGGGAAATAACGACAATGTGATTTTCCGGAAGGCCGCCGCAGCCCTGGCGATGACCCTGGCCATACCGGGGATGCACTACACCGGCATAGCCGCCACCGTGTTCCTGCCCGCGCCGGGTTTGAGCGATCCGGCCGCCTATATGGGGGCCAAGCTTCTTCTCTTTCCCGTAGCTGGATTCTCCCTGTTCATATTCGGCATCTCATATTCCGTGTCCGCATACCACAAGGGCCAGACCCAGGCCATCCAGCGCCAGCATGACCGGCTGGCGGAGGCCCACCTTTTTTTAAGGCAGCTCATGGCCTCTCTCCCGGCTCCCATATTCTTTCGGGACATGGAGGGAAGGTATATCGCGGTGAACCTCCCCTTCGAAAGGCTTTTCGGGCTTGAGGGGGGCGCGGTGGAGGGGAAGACCGCGCTGGAACTGGGTGATATAGGCGGCGGCGCCTTGCGGGAGTTGGACCGTCAGGCCCGGGAATGTATGGAAAATGGGCAAGGACAGTTCGAGACCTCTGTCACCAGGCCGGACGGGGCGACCAGGGATTTCATGGTGACGGTGTCCCTTTTTCATGGCAAGGATGGAAAACCGGCTGGCAGCGCCGGGGCCATGGTGGACCTGTCGGAAATGAAGTTTATCCATCGCCAGCTTTCCCTGGCCCATGATGAGGCCAAAGCCGCCACGAAGCTCAAGGATCAGTTCGTGAACCTGGTCTCCCACGATCTGCGCTCCCCCCTGTCATCCATCAAGATGATGGTGAACCTTTTGGGACACGGCTCCTTGCCAGAGGAGAAAAAGGAAGAGATACTGCAAAGGCTCAGGCTTGTGGCCGATGGGATGGTGATGCTGATCGATCAGCTGCTGGATATAAGCCGACTGCAGACCGGAGTGATCCTTCCCAAAAAGAGGTTGGTCCATATCCGGCCTTTCGTCGGGGATCTGATCGAAAACATCCGGCCCCAGGCCGAGAGAAAGGGGGTGGCGGTATTCAACGAAGTTCCCGATGACTATCAGGTGTTCGCGGACCGGGCGCTGTTTGGAGAAGTGGTGGCCAACCTTCTGGCCAATGGAGTCAAATTTACCAGAAAGGGGGACAGGATCACGGTTCTTCCCTCCCCGGAAGGTGGGCTGATTGTGGCTGATACGGGAGTGGGGGTGGAGCCGGAGATCCTGCCGAATCTGTTCAGGGCGGAAGTGAAGACCTCCATGCCGGGTACCGCCGGGGAAAAGGGAACCGGGCTTGGGCTCCCCTATTGCCAGGACATCATGAAGGCCCACGGAGGCTCCATCACGGTGGAATCCACACCGGGGCAGGGATCGAGGTTCCACCTGATCCTGCCGGAGATGCGGCCCCTGATCATGCTGGTGGATGACCAGCCGGGGCAACGGGAATTGATGAAACGGGTGATCAATGAAAGTTACCAGGTGGATTATCTGGAGGCGGAAAACGGCGCCGATGCCATGGCCGTGCTGGAAGACCATATGCCCAGCCTGATAATCTCTGATGTGCATATGAACCAAATGGATGGATTCAATTTTTTGACCAGGGTGAAGGAGAACAGTGGGCTGCGGGAAATCCCCGTGATCATCGCCACTTCCAGTTCCAGCTCCTCCAGTCAGGAGTCTATTGATATGCGGAAGAAAGCCTTCGACCTGGGAGCGGATGATTATGTAACAAAACCTGTCAGTAAATCCGATTTTCTTCCACGTCTGCACAAGTTGCTCCATCGGGGATAGCCACCCATGGCGACAAATGAAGGTATTTGATTTATCAGGCGAAAAGTCTGATAAAATAGAAACTTACGGTAAGTCAGAGGAGATGCAGTTTTATCATTCACAAATAAGATGGATTCGCATAACCAAGCTGCGGGGGCGCAACCTCGAAACCTGAACCAGCGGGTTTTTTTACAATTTCTTCTGGTCGTCTTC
>JAOUPQ010000328.1 GCA_029879765.1 Nitrospinota bacterium
GTTGGCGGTATACATGCCGGGCAGGAGCCGGGGCCGGGGCACGCTTCCTTTTCCAGGGCGCAAAGCTCCGTCTCCGTCATGGTTCCGGCGCTCACCTGCCCCACCGCCTCGAAGGTGTCGCGCACCAGTGATCGGCGCTTGTTCCTGTGCATGCCCGCCATCATCGGCCCGGCGGTGACCACCACCGTGGGGATATCCAGCCTGGCGGCGGCCATGAGCATGCCGGGGGTGATCTTGTCGCAGTTGGTGAGCATCACCATCCCGTCGAAGGCGTGAGCCTCCACCACACATTCGATCATGTCGGCGATCAGGTCGCGGGTGGGCAGGCTGTAGTGCATTCCCTTGTGGCCCATGGCGATGCCGTCGCACACACCCGGCACCGAGGAGAGAAACGCCTGGCCTCCGCCGGTGTGGACTCCCTTTTCTATGGCCCTCTCCAGATCCCGAAACCCGATGTGGCCGGGGATGATATCGGTGAAACTGGAGATTATGGCGACAAAGGGAGCGTTCATCGATTGTTCGGTGACTCCCGTCGCGTATAGAAGAGAGCGGTTGGGCGCCCGCTGATATCCTTTTTTGATTCGATCACTTCGCATGTGCCGGCATCCTTATTAATAATTTCAGATCGTTCTTGAACTGTTTATCTTAATCAAAGCCGGGGGGAGCGGTCAACGATGGAAGAAGCGAAGATCAAAATGGCGGTTTTTTTGCTTTGAATCAGGCAACATGACGATTAGTATGACAGGGGGAGGGAAACCATTATGAATCAAGTATCAGCATCGTCAACAGCCATGTCCCAGGGATGGGCTGTCTTCAAAGGCAACATGGGCGGGCTTATCCTGGCGTTTATCATATACATCGTGGCTGTAATGATTCTCTCCATGGTTCCCCTGGTCAACTTTTTCTCCATAGTATGGATGCCCCCTCTGTGGGGCGGCCTGTTCATGATATTCATCGATGCCGCCGAAGGGGAAACGGTGAACTATGGCCGGTTCATGGATGGATTCAAGGATAAGTTCCTAAGCTTCGTTCTTGTCTATCTTGCCGGCATCCTGGCCATGATCGGGTTCATGATAGTTCTTTTCCTGGCCGCTTATATAGCGATAGGGGGAGACACCATCAGGCAGACCATGGGGCAGTTTGCGCAAATGGGGCAACAGGGTCAATACACGGAGGAAAGCTACGACGCCGAATATGGAAACGAAGATGGAAACTACGAAGAAGAGCCATATCAGCCAGCTGGCCCCCCGCCGGATCTTGGAGGCTTATATACCATGTTCCTGTTTTTTGGCTTTTTGTTCGTCGTTTTCGCTGTTCTGTTCAACTGGTTTTTGATGCTCTCCTTCGCCTGTGTGGCGGGCAGGGATATGGGGGCTATCGAGGCGCTGGGGACTTCCTTCTCCATCATGAAAAGCAGCGCCAACGCCGGAATCGTGACTCCGTTCATGGTCACCCTGATAATGGTCATCAGCGTCATCCCTTTCGGCCTGGGGTTGTTGTTCACTCTCCCCTGGTCGTATTGCGTGGCGGTGATCGCCGCTGGCGCTGTGGGAGGGGCCGCCACCGCGCAAGGTTCCTCCTCACCCGGGGCCTTTGGGGCTTCCGCTGGTTCCAGCCCCATGGCGGCAGGGGAGCCACCCCCGATCCAGAGCAAGTTCCAGGCTGGCTCCTGCGCCCATTGCTTCGTTTTCCAGGATGGCCCGGGGATGGACGACAACCTGGCCTGGGACTATATGGAAGCCGCGCATAAAAGCATATTGGACTCCAATCCGGATATGGATGTGACCGGCCAAAGCCTGGCCGCATGGCCCAAGACCAACGACGAGTTCAAGAAGATCGCGGTGGCCGAGATCAACCGATACACCGCCAGAATCCCCACGGCGCCTGACTTCATGGATGGCCTCAAATTCAAGATCAGCGTCAAACCGGGGAAGAACCCCGCCAACAACCGGCGGATGGTGTGCGTGTTCATCATTTGCAAATAGGGCGTTTTTTCGGCATGACGTTTTAGCATCACAACACAGGCGCAATAGTTGGGCTCGCAGACTTTTCAACAGATCCGGCAGGAGCGGATAAGCTCCTTCATCACCGTGGGCATGTTCGCCGCCGCATGGGTGGCCCCCGGCATGCTGGGCAAAAGCTTTGTGGAGGGGGTGCTCCTCTCCTTGATGCTGGAGCTTATGATCCTCATCGGCGCCGTCACCCTGGCGGCGGGAGTGATGGTGATGAAGTCCGACAGCCCCACGGGCGGATGCCTCTTCACCTCATGCGCCCTGGCATACCTGCTTTTGATAACCTACGGCATGACCCAGGAATTCGGCTCGTTCTGGATACCTGTCATGGCCGTATGGCTTTCCCTCCGCAGCGCCAGACCTTTTTTCCGAGCCGATGACGGCGAGAGCCACAACGAGCCCCTGGTGGAAATCACCTACGAGCTCTCCGCCCTGCTGCTATGTTTCATGATCCTGTTCCAGTTTCCGCAGGTTCCCCGGCTGGGGTTTGGCTTCGAGCTTGGCTATACCCTGGAGCTGTCCAACATGTCCCCCCAAAACCTGGCCGCCATGGGGATGGCCTATTTCATGATCATAGGCCTGTTCCCCCCGCCGAAGTTTGTCGCATGGATGCGGGATGTGAAATAATGGATCCTGTTCACGGCGCAAAGTGGGCGCTGCAACCCTGCTTCGGCTATCAAATAATATAGGGGTGAAACCAATGAGCCTATCCGAACGCATCGCCAACATCTTCCCGAGGGAGGAGGAGATCCCGC
>JAOUPQ010000089.1 GCA_029879765.1 Nitrospinota bacterium
TATGAAATAGTGGGAGCGGACGGCCAGGGGAGAGCCTACGCCACAGCGCCCACTCCCTTTGAGATCGTCTCCGTCCGCACGGATCCGAATACCGCGGATCAGCCCATCAATATCCGGCCCCCGGTGGAGCTGCCGCTGGACCTGAAGCGATACCTGCTCCCCGCCCTGGCGCTGCTGGCCGCCGTCATAGTGGGGGCGTTGCTGTGGCGCAAGCTCTCCGCCAGGCGCAGGATGATGACGGAGGAACAGGGCCCTCCTGCCGTGCCGCCCCATCTGGAAGCCTTCGAAAGCCTTGCGTCCCTCAAGCGACAGGAAATGTTTTCCCAGGGTCATGGGCGCAGATTCTTTTTCCTCCTCTCCGATATCATGCGCAAATATGTGGAAGGACGATATGGCGCCCCCGCTCTGGAGCGAACCACCGATGAGTTCGAGCGGGAGTTCGACCTGCGTTTTGAACGCAAGGAGAAAAGGGATCAGCTTATCGACCTGATGCGGACATGCGACATGGTTAAGTTCGCCAACAAGGAAGCGTTGAGGGAAGATGGGGACCAGGCTTTCGATACGGCCTGGGCCTGGGTGGAATCCACCAGGCCCAAGGAGCCGACCATCCCCGAGGAGGATAAAGGGAAATGAGTTTCGATCACCCCTGGATCCTGCTGGCGTTGATAGCGTTGCCTTTCTGGTTGCGGCGCCATATGTCCTCCCGGCCCTCATTGCTATGGAGCGCACGCTATTCGGATATCCATCCTATCAAGCGCCTTGCCGGTGGCAGGACCCCTTTGATGGCCAAGGCGCCTTTTTACTTCAGGTTCGCCGCTGTCACTCTGCTTATCCTGGCCCTGGCCCGGCCCCAGACAGGTTCTTCGGAAGTGGAGATCGTGAGCACGGGGATCGATATCATGCTGACGCTGGATCTTTCCACCTCCATGAACGCCTCCGATTTCCAGCCCACTCGCCTGGCGGCGGCCAAGGAGGCGTTGAAGGAATTCATCTCCGGCAGGAAGAACGACCGCATCGGCCTGGTGGTGTTCGCCGCCCAGGGATACACCCAGTGCCCCCTCACACTGGACTACCCCACCTTGCTGGGTTTTCTGGAAAAATCGGATATCGGCATGCTGCAGGACGGCACCGCCATCGGCATGGCCATCGCCTCGGCGGCCAACAGGCTTAAAAACTCCACCGCCAAAAGCCGGATAGTGATCCTGCTCACCGACGGGATGAACAACTCGGGCGCCATCAATCCGGCCACCGCGGCGAAGATGGCCAAGACCCTGGGAATCAAGGTGTACACCATCGGGGTGGGCAAAGAGGGGATATTCACCCAGAAAGTGGACGACCCCCTGATGGGACAGCGCCATATTACCGTGCGCACCGCCATCGACGAGGCCCTGTTGCAGAGGATCGCCACCATCACCGGAGGCGCCTATTACCGGGCCCAGGACGCCCAGACTCTGGTGAATATATATAAAGAGATCGATTCGCTGGAAAAAACGGATATCAAAACCAAGATTTATACCCACAAAACCGACTGGTTTTTCTGGCCGCTTCTGGGCGCCCTGGCGCTGACTCTACTGGAAATCATTATCCCCGCCACAAGATGGAGGATCGCGCCATGAGATTCGCCGAGCCGTTCTGGCTGTACATGGCCATGGTGTCCCCCTTTATCCTGGGTCCGCTTTCCTGGTGGGGGATAAAAAGCGCCGCCCGCGCCCTGGAGCGATTCGTCGATCCGGAAGCCGCCAGCAGGCTTGTGAAGGAAGGGTTGTCTCGCCGAAAAGCGCTGCGGGCCTCTTTGCTGATCACGGCCTGCGTTCTGATCCTCTGCGCCATGGCCCGCCCCCAGTATGGGATTAAACCTATGGAGGTGAAGCGGGCGGGAGTGGACGTGATGCTGCTCATAGACACTTCCACCAGCATGGCGGCCACCGACGTGAAACCCAGCAGGATGGAGCGGGCCAAGAACGAGCTCTCCAGGCTGGTAGTAGGGCTGGAGGGAAACAGGATCGGCATCATCGCATTCGCCGGAGAGAGCTTCATGGAATGCCCCCTCACCCTCGACTCCGGCACTGTGCGCCTTTTCCTGGACACTATAGAAACCGGGATCATCCCAACCCCAGGCACCGCCATCGGCTCGGCGGTGGAGGAGGCGGTGGCGGCCCTGGCCCGGGCGGGGGCCGCAAAAAGCAAGACCATCATCCTGGTGACCGATGGAGAGGACCTGGCCGGAGAAATGGACCTGGCCATCAGCGCCGCCAAAAAGGCGGGAGTGAAAATATTCAGCGTCGGCATAGGGTCGGTCTCCGGCGCGCCGATCCCGGAGGTGGACGAATTGGGGCAGGTGACCGGCTATAAAAAGGACCCCTCCGGCGCCCCCCTGCTCACCCGGCTGGACACAGCCGCCCTGAGCCAGCTTTCCAGCGCCACCGGTGGAACCGTCGTCTCCTCCCAGGGGGAGAGCCTGGACCTGTCCGACCTGATCGATGACGTGCGCAAGCAGGAGAAGACCGACATCGGCTCTTTCGAGTTCAGCGAATACGAGGAGCGCTATCACCCCCTGGCGGCCCTGGCTCTGCTATTATTGATGGCTGAATATGTTGTTTCTTCATGGAAGCCGCGGGAGAAAACGCCAGTGGTTTAGCCACCCCCCTTCCCCATCTCCCCCTTGTTCCCGCCTGTCATCAAAGCCCGCTTTTGGCGCATGTTCTTTCCGCGCTCTGACGTCTGAGGTTTTTGATTTTCTTCGCTGTGCGCCTGCTGGTTGAATGTGGCCATCATTAGCGCAAATTACTTTAAAATTTTGTCAACTAATGGTATGTTTGCAGGGTTTGGACTATTTGTGCAATCTTAAGGCGAGTTTCAGGAGACTGACATGAACAATCTATCCAGTGATCAGGAGTCGTCAAACAAGGCCATGCACCCGGCCTTCGCCAGGGAAAAGTTTCTGCTGGCCCAGAAGCATTTTTCCTTGCAGCAAAAGTATTATGTGCGTGACGAGAATGACAATGCGATCCTTTTCGTCGAAAGACCCTCGCACCTGTTGCGCAATCTGGGAGCCCTCCTGCTGGCGGTCTTTGCGGGAGTTCTGTCGTCGCTTGCCATTGTCGGGATAGGCGCTTTTATTTCGCAGCAGCTGGAGCGCGGCACTGTGGCCGCACAGGTCATCGGGGTGCTGGTCGTGGCTTTTGCCTTGCTGGCTCTCGCAGGAGTGGCGTTTGTTGTGTTGGTGAAAATGTCCAAAAAACGCCATGTAACCATTTATGATAACGATAAGCTGACCACGGAGTTGCTGAAAATATTCCAGGACAAGAAGGTGGAATTCTTAACAGCCACGTTCACCGTCGCCTTCCCGGATGGTCAGGTCCTGGCCCTGTTCCAGAAAAACTATCTGTGGAACCTGTTCAGAAAAAGATGGTACTGCACAACGCCAGATGGCAAGCCGCTGTTCACCGCCATGGAAGACTCCGTATTAAAGTCGATTCTGCGAAGGTTGCTGGGTCCGCTCTTTGGGATATTGCGCACCAATTTCGTTTTCCTGAAAGGGGATGGCTCTTTTGAAGAGTTGCTGGGCCAATTCAACCGCAAGTTCACCCTCAGGGACAAATACGTGCTGGACATGTCCGACGACAGGAAGAAGTTTATAGACCGGCGCCTGGCCGTGGCCATGGCGGTGATGCTGGACACGGGCGAGCGGCGCTGAGCCCCGGCTTTACTCCCGATTTACAAGCGCCGGGCTGGGCCGTGCGCTCCGACACGCTCCAGCCGACGCTTGCGGAAAACTAAGCCGATATAAACACGTCGCGGCGCTTATCCCCTATTTCTTGCCGTGAGTCTTGTATATCTTATGAATGGTCTCGCGTTGTTCCTTGGTCAGGACTCCCTTCACGTCGTTCATGGCCTTCAGGTTGTTGAACAGGAACCTGCCCCGCAGATCCCCCATCTTGCCGGAGTAATCCCGGATGGCCTCTTCGTTCACTTTCCCCTGTTTGTAAAGGGCCATGAAGGCGCTGATGGTGACCTCGATCTGGGCATTTATGGAAGCGGACTCTCCCATGGCCTTGACATAGATATCAGCGATCTGGCCTCTCTGTTCCTCGCTCAACCCGATATCGGAAGCGTGCTTTAACACTTTTTTAATATGAGTCGCCGACTCTCCCGGGGTCGGGGCGCCTTCCGCATGTTGTTCTTCCGAACGATCCTTCTGCGCATATGTCTTTTCGCTGGTGGCGCTGGCGTTCGGCGTGGCCAGCAGAAACGCCGCCACCCAGATGGCGCATATCGCCATTATGAAAGCCCGGTTTTCGGGTCGAACCTTTTTATCCATTAAATGCTCCTTTAATCGGGATTGTTGTCCACAGGTTTTAAATCTCATTTTAGCAGGTTACCATGGCCTGTGCGCGGATATGGCGCCGGGTCGGGCGCAATTTTCCTGGAGGTGTATAATGGAGCATATAAAAACAGAGAGAGCGGTATATGCGTCATTTTGAAAAAATCACGGATGAGAACGGGGCGGAGTGCTTCTCTGTGAAATTGTACGGAGCGGACCTTCTGCATAACCCCACCCTGAACAAGGGGACGGCATACCCTGAGAACGAGAGGAGCCAGCTGGGTCTGGTGGGCCTGCTTCCGCCGCATGTCTCCACCATGGAAGAGCAGATCCGTCGAGTATATGAAAACTACTCCTCCCGGCTGGACAACATGGAGAAGTATGTGTACCTTCGCTCGCTGCAGGATAGAAACGAAACCCTGTTCTATGCGGTGTTGAAAAGATACGCCGAGGAAATGACCCCCATTATATACACCCCCACGGTGGGCGAGGCTGTCCGCAGGGGGAGCCATATATACCGTCTCTCCCGCGGGTTGTACGTCTCCCCTGAAAATGTGGAGATAATGGACACAATGGCCGCCAACCTGGATTCGGATGATATAAGAGTGATCGTGGTCACCGACAACCAGGGGATTCTGGGAATCGGGGACCAGGGAGTGGGGGGGATGGGGATCCCCATTGGCAAACTATCGCTATACACTCTGGGCGCCGGGATAGCCCCATGGTGGTGCCTGCCGATCTGTCTGGACGTGGGGACCGACAACGAGGCTTTGCTGGACGATCCTCTTTATCTTGGGGCAAAGCATCGCAGGCTGGAGGGGATGGAGTATGACAAGTTCATAGACAAATTCGTGAAAAAGATCCAGGACATGTATCCCAAAGTCCTGTTGCAGTGGGAGGATTTTTCCAAGCAGAACGCCTATACGAACCTGGACAGGTATCGGGACAAGCTGCTCTCCTTCAATGATGATATCCAGGGCACCGGGGCGGTGGTGCTGGCGGGGATCATCGTGGCCATGCGAATCACCGAGGAGCGGATTGCGGACCAGAAGTTTTTGATCTATGGCGCGGGAGCAGGCGGAGTGGGGATAGCCCGGCAGATAAAAAACGCCCTGATGGAAGAGGGACTGGATGAAAAGGAGGTCTTCTCCCGCATCCTCACTGTTGACAGGCATGGAGCGGTGACCAGGGATCGCCCGGACATAGAATGCTACAAGGTGGAGTTCGCCGCCGATCCGGAGGTTTGCGCCGGTTGGGTGGTGAAGGATAAAAGCCGGACCACCCTGCTGGAGACTGTGGAAAATTGGGGGGCCACTGTGTTGTTGGGTACCTCTGGTCAGCCGGGAGCGTTCAACCGCGAAGTGGTGGAGGCGATGACAAGGAACAGCCATTCCCCACTGATATTCCCCCTCAGCAATCCCACTTCAAAGGCGGAGGCCAAGCCTGCCGACATCCTGGAGTGGAGCGATGGACGGGCCATCGTGGCCACCGGCAGCCCCTTTGATGACGTTATGTTCAATGGAAAAACTCGCAGGATTGGCCAGGGGAACAACGTGTTCATCTTCCCCGGTGTGGGGCTGGGTGCTCTGGCTTCCGGGGCTGGCAAGGTCACCGATGAAATGTTCACCGCTGCGGCCAGAAGGCTGGCGGACATGGCGCCCCAGGATTGCGCCGCCACCATGAGCCTGTATCCGAGCATGGCCAAGCTGGGAAAAGTGAGCGAACAGGTGGCCCTGGCGGTATACAACACCGCCGTCCGGCAGGGGCTGGCCACGGCGCACAAGGAAGGGGATGACCCGCTGACCCGGATCAAGAGCATTATGTGGAAACCGGAATATATGCCCTATGTTTCCGGGGCTAAAAAAGGGTGACAACACATCTCCCCTCTTGCGAAGAGTCGACCTGATGTGGCGATTTCTCCATCGGAAAAGAGAGCGAATCGTGCAGACGCGGATATCAGGGGTGTATCGCTTCCATCCTGGTATCGGGTGGATCTTTTGAGACGGTGATGGTATCCAGGCTCAAATCCGCCCCCTGCTCCACAAACAAGCGATACTCCATATCATCGACGCCTGCCCCGGGAACTTCGAAGCTCAACTCGATCTCTTTCCAAACGTCCGGCGCCTGAAAATCCCGGCTTTCCAGGCTCTTCTTGGCCAGCACCTGGCGCCCCTGGGAACAGGCCACATCCACAAAGCCCAAGGCGCCGGATGAAGCGCCTCTCTTTACACGGAAGCTGACTTTCCATCGGCCAGCCTCCAGTCGCTCATAAGGGCCGTATGCCATATAGCCGGAAGCGGGGCTCCCCGGCGAGGTGGTCCATCCCTTGCCAATGAAGGTGTTCGGGTCAACCATCATATCTCCGGCCCCATGGTTCATATGCAAGGATGGAATAACGCCATGGATCTCCCGGAACATATCCGACATCGATTCGAGCTTGTGGATGAGGGTGGGAGCGTTGCGCTGGACAACCTGCAGGATCAAAATATCCGGCTTCTCGCTGTAGATCATCTCTGATGATATTGTGCTCCCTGTCACAAAAGTAAGCCTGCTAAAATGCTCCCGAAAATAAGGCATCAGGGCAGCGCTGAACGAATCGCCATACAGCAGCGCCCTGGGTAATTGTGAATTGGAATTGATATGGCTCTGGATCCTCGGCGCTCCGGGCGATTGAACGGGATCTACCACGGTGAATTCCCCCCTCGCGGGCCATTCGAAGCTGGCGGTTTTATATTGCCTAGCGCCATAAGGCTCCCCCATATCCTCCAAGAGGTCCCTGCTTTCGGAAACCATTTTACTGGTATCTGTCACTTCCAAAACCGCCGCAATAGAAGGTAGCAGTTTCCTAGCATTTCCCATGAACTCCCGATATGCCAGATATCCTCCCCATTGATTCCAGTGAGTATCATATCTGAAATAAATATTCTCTCCACGCTCGACAGCCTTTTGCAGTTGTGGGCGTGGATCAACCGTTTCCACTCCCTCGTCATGAGCGATCTTTAGGATCTGGTCCATAATGGAGGGATTGTCCAACCGGGTGATCCGCAAAGGCATGAATTGAGAATAGATCTCGCTTTTGTCCGGGGTTATGATAAATATTATTTTGATCCCCCTGGTATCGAGCCATTGCTTTAAAGACCTAAATAAAAGAGAGAACTTTTCCTTCTGCTTTTTATCCAGGGGACGCAGACGCCGGAACTCTCCCAATTCCATCTCGTTAGTGAAAAACAGCCAATCATCCTGCCCTATGGTCACATCGGGATTTATCGACTCACCAAGCAGATGGTAGCCACCCGTGGAAACTATCCTTGTCAACATGGGGCGCAGGGGGGCGTGATCATTGAGATAGTCTTCAAAGAACTCGGTCCATCTGGCCCAGCCATACATGGACGGACTCCATCCCGGAAAAATCGCCAAGTCTCTTTTTTCGTTCAAGGGCTGAGTAATATTCACTCCAGCCCCCATCAACGCGCCCTGGGTGAATATCACTATCACGAAGGTGGCGGCGATGAAGCCTTCATAGCCTCGCCGGAGGGTGGATAGCCTTCCATGAAGATGTTTCATCGTCAAAACCGGAAATATATGAATGGATTGTGGGAGCCCACGGCCATCAGCGAGGCGCTGAACAATAATACGAAAACCAGAAGCGCGTATTTCCCGAAAAGTAACGTGGCGCGGACTGTCAGGGCTCCGCCGCTCTCCAGAGGCCAATGACGGTGTAATGTCTTAAGGCTCCTCCAGAAAGGAGTGGCGCAAAGCATACCCAGCGGCAGGAGCAATGCGATCTTCGGGGTCAAATATAACATCAGGCTATGCTCCAATCCTTCCCCCGCGCCAAACCCGGCCATGGCTTTCAACATCGCCATGGCGAACGACAGCGAATCCGCCCGGAATATTACCCAGCCAACCACAACCACCGCCATCGCATATAGATGACCGATCGGGGAGGCGCTGACCCTGTCCATGACACGGGGCCAAACCCTCTCCAGAACCAGAAAGAATCCGTGGTACAACCCCCAGATTACGAATGTCCAGCTGGCCCCATGCCACAGCCCGCAAAGAAAGAATACCAGGAAGAGGTTGAAATACGTCCGGCCCGGCCCCTTCTTGTTCCCGCCCAGGGGAATGTACAGGTAATCGCGGAACCAGCTGGAAAGCGTCATGTGCCATCGGCGCCAGAATTCCTTGATTGAGCGGGATATGTATGGATAGTTGAAATTTTCCGGAAAGCGGAAACCGAGCATCTTCCCCATGCCGATGGCCATGTCCGAGTACCCGGAAAAGTCGAAATAAATCTGCATGGTGTAGCAGATGGCGCCCAGCCAGGAAAGCCCGAATGTCAGGTCCGTCGCTGGCATGGAGAATATGGTGTCCGACACATAGCCCAAAGGATTGGCTATGATCATCTTTTTCCCCAGGCCTATTATGAACCGCTCGCTCCCTTCGGAAAATCCGTGCAGGCTGGCTCTTCTGGCCACGATTCGCTCCGCAATGTCGCGATATCGCACTATGGGGCCGGCGATGAGCTGGGGAAAAAGCGATATGTACAGGGCCAGGTTCAGGGGGTTCTTCTGGACTTTAGCCTCCCCCCTGTATACATCCACGACATAGGACACCGCCTGGAAGGTGAAAAAGGAAATGCCCAACGGCAGGTGGACATCCTGTTGGGGCAAGGGGGCCGCGCCCAAGGTGGCCGCCATGGCATTGAAGGAGACGATAAAGAAATCGGTGTATTTGAACGCCAGGAGCACCCCCAGGTTGGCGCATATGGCCAGGGCCAGGGCGGCCTTTCGGGCGGTGGGTCGGCTTCCCGCCATCAGAATCATGAGGCTGAAAATATAGTTGACCCCGATGCAGAGCAGGATCACATAAATATATACAGATTCCCCCCATGCGTAGAAAAACAGGGAGAGCGCCAGGAGGGCCAGGTTCTGGAATATAATCGAACGCGACAGGAAAGTGGCCGCCACCACCGCTGGCAGAAAGTAAAAGAGAAATATTGTTGAGCTGAAAACCATATAAGCACTGATAAATATATTGGATGAATTTTCCTCATCTCTCGCCCATCGCCTGTTCGCGCCGTCAAGTATGGCGCCCTCACCAGGGAATATCAATCAACCTGCAGGACACCCGGCAAACTCATGTAGAGTACGAAACGGGCCTTCTTCGCGCTGATCGCCAATCCCGCCAGCAAACCCAAACTGCGGGAAACCAGGATGGGTGTGGACACGGCAAACCGGACTATCCGGAAAACCGATTGTGAGCGCAATCAGGGACTATTGCTCATCCCCTATATCTTCAGCCTTCCAGACAACGCTTTCGAAAGAGTCATTTCGTCGGCATACTCCAGGTCCCCTCCCATCGGCAGGCCCCTGGCGATACGGGTGACCAGAACCTGCAAAGGCGCCAAGGTCCTGGAGATATACATGGCGGTGGCCTCCCCTTCCATGTTCGGGTTGGTGGCCACGATAACTTCCCGCACCCCCCCATGCTTCACCCTGGCGGCCAGTTCGGCGATCTTCAGCTCCTCCGGGCCGATCCCCTCCAAAGGAGAGAGAGCGCCCATCAGCACGTGATACACCCCCCTGAATTCCCCAACTTTCTCCAGGGAGAAGACATCGTGCGGCTCCTCCACTACGCATATAACCGACTTGTCCCTCTCCGGATCGGAGCATAATGCGCATGGATCGCTCTCTGTGATGGAAAAGCAGACCGAGCAGAGCGCCACTTTTTCCTTCACCGCCGTGATGGCGTCGGACAACCTCTTTGCGTCCTTGACGGGGGACTTTAGGATATGGAACGCCAGCCGCTCGGCGGTCTTTCGTCCAACTCCCGGCAGTTCCTGCAGGGTCTGGGTCAGGTCATCTAAGGATTTTGGGCCTTTCATCGCGATGGGTCAGATCAATCCCGGGATCATGCCGGCCAGCCCTCCGGATATTTTTCCCAGTTCCTCTTCCCTGGCCTTGC
>JAOUPQ010000090.1 GCA_029879765.1 Nitrospinota bacterium
CGGGCCTTCTCCGCGGAGGCTTTGGCGGCGGCATGGGCCTGCTGCAGCTCCTCGTCGGCCTTCTTGCGGTCGCTGATGTTCTTGAAATAGCCAAAATGGCATATTCGGCCCTTGTAGCGGGTGAGGTTCAGGGTGATCTCCACAGGAACCAGTTCATCGCTGCCCCGGACCTTGTGCATGGTCTCTATTTGAAGATACTTCATATTCTTGATATCTTCCACATGCCTGGGGAGGTCTGCATATGTGAAGTTGGGGTCCCAATCCGGGATACGCCATGTCAGTATCTCCTCCCGGCTGGCCCCATAATGCTTCACAGCGGCCTCGTTGACATATATCATCCTGCAGCTGTCATCATCGTCAATAACGAACACCGGGTCCGCCGTGTTCTCGATCATCAGGCGGTATAGCTGCAGATCCTGTTCGGCCCTCTCCAGCTTGGAGATGTCGTTCATGATTTTCAGGGTCATCGGCCTGAAGATGAACGCCACCTCCAGGGTGATCGCCAGAAGAAGAATGGAAAAAATAACGATGATGAAATTTTCGAGCCTGGCCACTTTATTTTCGGACTCACTCTGATACTGAGCCACCACCCGGTCCAGTGACACCAATAGGGCTCCCTGGTGGGCTTCTTTCTGAATAATCCGGAAAGCCGGATGTTCCCGGCTCAGGGCGGCGTCATCCAGGCTGGCGATCTGAATGGCCGCCTCCACAAATTGTGTGACACGTCTGTCTACAAATTCAGGCCCCTCGAAAAACATGGCCCTGATGGTGACGGAATCCAGCGGAAGTACATCCACCTCCGGGTTTCCGTGAATCTGCCATTGATGATAAGAAAACATCTGCATGGCGGATTCGGAAAGCTGCTTTCGCAGCTCCTCCTTTTCGGCTGTGGATCCGGCAGTCAGCAAGTCCACGGTCAGCATGTCTATGCGCTGGGAGAGCATGCGCTGCCGCCCGCTGATGTTTATCAGGGAAGCCACGGCCTTGTGTTCGGAGATTTCAAGATATAGCAGCCATGCGCCGGCGAGCATAAGCGCCGTGATCAAGCCCAGGCCGACTAGATATTTGACGGTAGCGAACCTGTGGAACCTGATCCCTGCCGAGGTAGGCGCCGTAGAGGGGTATTGCGCGTCCGCCGCGCCGGTATGCTCAAACAACATGCTTACCTTTAAAGACTATATATCCAAGCCAATAGGAACTTTCTGCAAGTTAAAGTTCAAACCGCCAAATCCATGCCAGGAGACGCCATCCTGGTCTTTCAGCTACCGGAAATAACACAGCGTTACAATCAAACACCTGGCAGGTGAAGTATTGGATTATACCCGATCCAAGCCAGGCAAGGTGATCAAATTCATTGTCGCCCCGATGGACAGCAGCTTTTTGGCGAAGAGGCAGCGCAGCGTCCGGGCGCTCCTCGCCTGGATACCCCCTTGGGCGGCTCGCTGGAGGCTCCAGCATCCACCAGGCCTAGCCTGGGTTAAAATATTTTGATTTGCTAATGGTGATTGTGTAGAATTATGCCAGTCTGTGAAAGGCGCACACATGAGGGTATACAATCCAGAGGGGAACATAGGCTTCGTTGCCAGCAATCTTCGCTGGTTGCGGGTATTTATATTCCTGTTTCTAAGCGCCATATTCTCGTCCGTTTCCGCCGCCGCCGACCGGGAATTTCAGATCGTCACAGAGGATCTTCCCCCCTACAGCTATCGCGATGACGGCAGGATTACCGGCCTTTGTACGGAGATCGTGCGGGAAATCCTGAAGGAGCTGGATCATCCGGACAATATACAAATGCTCACGTGGTCCCGCGCGTATAACCTTACGCTGAATGAAAGCGGTTATCTTCTTTATTCCACCATCCGGACGGAAAACCGGGAGGCTAGTTTCAAGTGGGCAGGCCCGCTGGTGAACGACAAAACAGTTTTCATCGGCAGAAAGGGGAGGGGGATAAGCATCAAGTCCCTTGAGGACGCAATGAAGGTCGGAGCCATCGGTGTATACAAGGACGATTTCGCCGAATCCCTTTTGAAGGAGAAGGGATTTTCAAACCTCCAAAGCGTGATGGACGACCGGCTGAACCTGAAAAAGCTTCTCTCCGACAGGATAGACCTGTGGGTGGCTTCCAAGCTGGTCAGCCTTCATATGGTTCGAGAAGCAAACAGCTCCGACAGGATAGAAGTCTTGTATTTATTGCGAGAGGATCCGTTTTACCTGGCGTTCAGCAAGGACACTCCGGATGAAGAGGTGGCCAGGTGGCAAAGGGCTCTGGATGACTTGAAGAAAAGCGAGGCATATTCAAGCATATTGAGGAAGTACGGATTTGAAGACTAGCTCTCCTGGCTCCTTGAGGGGAAAGATCCTTCTTGTCACAATCCTTGTGGTGACAGTCATCCAGGCCCTGTTCGGTTTCATCGAATACAAGACGGATAAAGCCAAGGAATACGAGAATCTGGACAGGTCCATATCCTCCACCGAGGAGAACATCCTGCATATCATCCGGGATTCCGTTTACAACTTCGACGAGGTGGCGGTCCGGCAGATCGTGGACGCCCACCTGAAGGGTGACGCCAGCAGCCTGGTGGCGCTTCTGGTGTATCAACAGGAGGAAGGAGAGGAGCGGCTGTTTGCAGGCAGGGTTGTCGCTCCCGACGGATCCATATCCGATGCGGACCGGGCTCCACCCGGAAAGTTTTATCGTGTCAATGACAGGGACATAGTGAAACATGGCTCAAAGGCCGGTCATGTGGTCTTTTACTTTACCGACGCCAAGGCGGCAAAAGCTGTCCGAGAGGCGCTTGGCCGGATTGTAATAGCGTTTCTGGCGTTGATGACGGTTCTTGTCGCTGCCATATACACCGCCATGAACCATGTGGTCACACGCCCCATCTTGTCCACGGCGCGGATGGTAAACGAGGCGGCGGAAGCCATGGACAAACAGGACAGGGAAAGCGGCGCCATGGAAGCGATCCTGGATTTTGAGGCCACCGAAGATGAGCTGGGAAGCCTCAACAAGGCAATGGAGAAACTTTTCCACGCTAGGGCCAAGGAGCTTGCCCGCAGCGAGGAATGGTACAGGGCGCTCATTGAGAATATCAATGAGATGGTGTTCGTGATTGATCCTGGAAACCAAATTAAATACGTCAGCCCTGCGGCGGCCAGAATCCTTGGCTACAAGCCCAGTGGCATACATATGTCCGGGTTGGAAACGCTGCATCCGGAGGATGCAATGACCTTCGAATCCATGATAAAAAAGGCGGTCCACGAGCCAGGCGAACCTCAAAGCCAGAAGCTGCGCTTCCGCCACGAAACCGGAGACTACCTCACCTTCGCCTCCACGGCCACAAGCTATCTTGGCAATCCATCCATCCAGGGGATCGTGGTGAACTTCCACGACATCACCAGCATCGCCGCCGCCTCCGAGGCTCTGAGCGAAAGTGAAAGCAGGTTCAAGCAACTGGTGGAATCGGGGTTCGAAGGAATAGTCATCCACGAAAAGGGAATCATTATCGACTCCAACACGCAGATGGCCAACATGCTGGGATATGCTCAGAAAGAAATCCAGAGCAGATCGATCTTCGACTTCATGCCGGAGGAGTCCAGGCAGGCCGCCATTAAGGCCATGGGAAAGATGGATGAACTGGCAGGGCGGGAAGTGAACATAGATGCGCTGGAGTTGGTCAGAAAAGATGGAACACGGGTCATCGTCGAGACGCGCGCTCACGGAATACAATACATGGGGAAGGAGATGCGGGTGGTCTGCGTGCGCGACATCACTGGCCGCAAGGCCATTGAAACCAGGCTGCAGGAATACAAGGAAAGGTACGACTACGCCACTTCCGTGGGGAAAGTGGGAATCTGGGACTGGTACCCCGTCACCGGAAGGCTTGTGTGGAACGAAGAGGTGTACAAGCTTCTGGGCCTTGCCGAGCCATACGGGGAGGCTACATATGAAATGTTCATGGAAAAGGTGAGCCCGGAGGATCGCGGCCGATTCAACGCGGCGGTGATGGACTCCCTTAACAACAGGACCCCCTTTGTCACTGAATACAAGGTCGTCAGGTCGGACGGCCAGTTGCGGATGTTCCTGGCCATTGGCAAGGTCACATACAACGATGAGGGGAGGCCGATCCGAATGATGGGCACTTTCCAGGACATCACAAAGCGAAAAGAGGTGGAGAAGGCCTTAAGAGACGCCAAGGAGGATGCGGAAAACGCCACCAAGCTGAAGGATAATTTCGTCTCCCTGGTCTCCCACGACCTCCGTTCCCCCCTGGGGGGCATAAGCTCCATGCTTACCCTTCTAAAAAACAAGAAGTCATACAACCTGGACGAGGAGAAGGAGTCGCAGATTGTCAGAAGAGCCATTGACAGCGCCCAGGGGCTGCTGAACCTCATCGACAAGCTCCTGGACCTGAGCCGTCTGAAAACCGGCAAGATAACCGTGAAAAAACATTTCTTTTCCGCCTACCAGTCCGCCGAGCTGCGGCTTGGCAACCTGTCCTACAACGCGGAGGAGAAGAAGATAACGTTGCGCAATGAAATCCCCCGGACGATGCGGATTTTCGCGGACGAGTCGCTATTTGGGGAGGTGCTGCACAATCTGGTGACCAACGCCATTAAGTTCACGAATCAAGGTGGCGTCATCACAGTGTACGCTCCGGATGACAGGCCAACGACCATAGCCGTGCGGGACACGGGAGTTGGTATAAGCCCGGAGGCCCTGGCCTCCATATTCAGCGGAGAATCCCACTCCACTACAAAGGGGACCGCCGGGGAGAAGGGAACCGGCCTGGGGCTGCAATACTGCCGCGAGATAATGGCCGCCCACGGCGGTTCATTGACGGCGGAATCGGAGCCGGACAAGGGGTCTGTCTTCCATGCCAACCTGCCTGACGTAAAGGCGGTGGTGCTGCTGGTGGACGACACCCAGGCCCAGAGGGAAATCATGAAAGACATGCTGGCAAACTACGAAGGCACAGACATAATGGAGGCGGAAAACGGCTTGGAGGCGCTGGAGATAATGCGGAAATCCCTTCCACACCTCGTTGTGACGGACCTTTCCATGCCGGTGATGGACGGCTTCAGGCTTATTGACGAAATCAGGCGCAATCCGCTGTTCCGGGAATTGCCTGTGATCGCGGTCACCTCCATGAGCAGCAGCGGAGGCGATGACAAGGAGATGGATGTCCGGAAGCGCGTGTTCGAGCTAGGCGCAAACGATTTCGTCACCAAGCCCTTTACAAGGCGTGAATTCACACCCAGGGTATATAGGTTTCTTGGCCATGCGTGAGAAAAAGAGAGTAAAAGTCCAAAGCTTGCTGATGGCCCTTGTGGCTTTCATTTTTGCCGGAGCCGCTGGGGAGGAGGCCGCCGCTGGTTCGATAAGCTTTTCGGCCAAGGCCACCTACGCCTCCAAATATGTGTGGAGGGGGTATGACGTGTGGAACAACAATCCTGCGTTCATGCCCGACATCTCCCTGGACATGGATGGATATTATGCCGGAATTTGGTCCGCCTACTCCATAGAGGATGGATGCGTTGACCCGTTCGGGGATGTCTGCTCCACGTGGGATGAGCATGACTTCTACGTGGGGGCGTATGGCGCCTTATGGGATGGATCCAGGGGGGCGACCGAGTACGACATAAGCTATACCTATTTTCAGTTCTACCGCCTCCGGGATGTGGACAATCATGAGGCGCTAGTGACTTTGGCGCACCCCTCGCTGCTCGGCGGCTTGTTTGAAACCCCGCCTGTATTCTACTGGGGGGTGGCGTATGGCCAGCCGGTTTCCGGCGCGGCCCCCTCCAGTCTGTGGCTCAAGGCGGGGCTGAAATACTCCCTGGAGCTTCCGGCTTCCAAAGCGCAAATGCTTGTGGAGACGTTCTGGGATGACGGCGCTGGATCCTTCGAAGCGCCGGTTGGGTTCAGCCATGTCAGGGTCGGCGGCCATCTGGAGTTCACCGCTGGCGGCTTCACCTTCAAACCCTCCGCATACTATATACATGCGTTGAAACAAACCGATCCTGAAACTCTTCTGGAAAGCGAATACTGGTACGAGATTTTGATAGGTTACGGGTTCTAGCAGGTCGTAAGTTTGCTCGATGAGCGTTTCCGGATCACGGGCCGGAACTGGAGCGGTATTGCGCCGTCCGGCCCTCCCTGGAATGAGGGCTGCTGTGCGACAGGACCGCAGCCAGCGCAGACCCAGCCAGTCTTCACCTGTCGGGCGCCAGTTCCTGTGGGGTCAGTTTTCCGCTCAGCAACGCTGTGGAGACCAGTGCGCCGGTGTATCCCGCCTCGGTGGCGGCTGATAAGTCCGCTTCGTCCCGCACTCCCCCTGCGGCATACCAGCGCTCCCCCGGTCTGGGGGGGATGAGCCGGAAGGGGTCGAAATATCCCGCCCCCACCGCATCTAGCCGCATATGGATGAAATCTTTCGTCCCAGCCTGCCGGAAATAATCGAGAGTCATCTTCAGCGGCATCCCGGCCCTGGAGCATATGAACCGCCGGTGGTTGGTGTCGATGGAGGCCACGACGCCGGAAAGTTCCGGAGCACGGTTCCACTCCATATACGTCTCCGTGGCGATGACGGGAACGATGCGCTCCCTTTCCGTGGGCGCATCGGCCAGGCGTCTATAACCCCCATCCACCCAGAACCGGGCATTGGTCTGTTTTAACAGGGCGTCGATAACTTTCAAGTTGGGTTTCCTGCCCATGATGGCGTCCAGGTCTGCGATGTAGAAAACGGCGGCGTTGAATCTTTGCTGGATAACGTGGACGAAATGCGCCGGATCCGGCGAGGAGAGAAGGGGAGAAGAGATTGGCTTGTATTCGGCGCGGACCCCCCCGGCGGCCCGGACTACCTGGCCACCCATGATATCCATGACAGGAATA
Source organism: Nitrospinota bacterium (assembly GCA_029879765.1). Classification (GTDB taxonomy): domain Bacteria; phylum Nitrospinota_A; class UBA7883; order UBA7883; family UBA7883; genus JAOUMU01. Next base: position 6,896 of record JAOUPQ010000090.1, read on the forward strand.
AATGAGACTCGATTCATAATCGCATCAAAAAAAATAGCCGCTCCCCGTTTGGAACGCGGGAGCGGCTGTAAAACGAAGCCGGACCAAGACCACCGTTTTTATGTAACCTGAAAAACTAGCCCGAGCTCGCCTTGGGATGACCAGTCACCAAGGCGTACCCGGGCCGGGAGGCAAGGTCTTTGAATGGATTGACCTTGTTTTTCTCTTCCTTAGCCATCTCTTTTATTTCGAAGATTCTTTTTCGGACAGATAGAAAATAAGCGCGCTCCTGCCTGTCCCCTTCGATCCTCACCGCCTTTTCCACTTCCATCAGCGCCTTGTCCAGATCCCCGGTGGCCATATGCAGATCAATAAGGTTTTTGCGGGCCTGCTTGTTGTGATTGTTCAGCAGCAGGCTGGAGGAATAGCTGATCTCCGCCTCGTCCACCCGCTCCAGCTTTTCCAGCACCATCCCGCGCAGGGCGTATGCCCGATCCAGACGATATGTGGAGTCGTAGCTGAGAAAACCGTTGAGCGTGTCGCAAAGCAGCTCAAGGGTTTTGTCCCCGGCGAGCTTTTGCACATTGGCAACCAGGTTTCCAAAGGTGTCCTTCGGGTTCAGCAAATATCGGATCACCAGCCGCTCGCATTGTATCGACAATTCCGAGTGCTCCTTTATCCCCACTTTCATTGCTTCACCTTCAGTTGAATCTGTGTTTAACAACCCAATGGCCAAAATGGCTATGAGAATGACAGCCAGGATCGATAAATGTATTTCGATCGGCTCCATCATTCTGGCCCTTTCTTTATATACCACACTGTACATATGCAACGTTGGCGCCAATCTCGCCATCAAAGTAAGGCGCTATATATCAATAAGATAAATTGCCGACTTAACCGGCCTGACCCGGTTGGCTACGATATATGTAGGAAGCCTACATTAATTGACGCCTCCCGCTTCCTCTTATTAAGGGATATAATCTTTCCATGGAAGACCAATTCGCCCATCTGCGGCCAACCCTGGACAGCCTGCCTGGTGAGCCGGGGGTGTATATAATGAAAGACGCTGATGACGTCCCCTTGTATATCGGCAAGGCCAAGTCATTAAAAAGCCGCGTCAGGTCATATTTCCAGCCCTCCGCCGCCCATTCCCCCAGGATCGCCGTCATGGTGTCCCGCGTCCGATCTGTGGATTTCATCGTCACCACCTCGGAGCTGGAGGCGCTGATCCTGGAGGACAACCTGGTGAAGAAGGAGCAGCCGCCATACAACGTGATGCTGCGCGACGACAAAAACTTTCCATACCTTAAGCTGACCATGGAGGAGGCGTTCCCCCGGTTGATCCTGGTGCGCAAGAGGATCAAGGACGGAGGCCGGTACTTCGGGCCATATGTTTCCGCCAAAAGTGTGCGGGGCGCCCTGCGGCTGGTGTATCGCATCTTCCACCTGCGCCAGACCAAGGACAACCTGGAGGGCAAGCCTCCCCGCCGCCCCTGCCTGAATTTCCAGATGGGGCGTTGCCTGGCCCCCTGCGCCCATATGGTCACCCGCCAGGAATACGCCCAGGAGGTGGAACGGGTGGCGCTGTTCCTGAAAGGGCGGGACGAGGAACTGTTGAAGGAGTTGGAAAGCAAAATGGCAGAGGCCGCCGCCGCGGAGCAGTTTGAAGTGGCGGCTCGCTATCGCGATCAGGTGGCCTCCATCCGCAAGCTCAACGAAAAACAGGCGATCACCAACAACGGCATGACGGATGAGGATGTGATCGCCGCCGTGGAGGGGGGAGGGCGGATCGGGGTGAAGCTTTTCCAGGTGCGCGGCGGGAAGATGAACGCCGAGAGGGACTTCACCTTCGACAAGATGGATAGGCTGGACATGGACGAGACCCTCTCCGCGTTTATCCGCCAGTTCTACACCTCCGGGATGGAGATCCCCCCCACCGTGGTGGTGAACCTGCAGATGGAGGAGATGGAGCCCTTGAGCGATCTGCTATCAGTCCGGCGGGGAAGCAAGGCCCAGATCGTGACTCCGGAGCGGGGACGCAAACGCAGCCTTGTGGAGATGGCGGAGAATAACGCCAGGATAAAGCTGGGCGTCCGGCTGGATACGGAAGAAGCCAGGGCCGAGGCGCTGGCGCAGATACAAAAGGCCCTGGGTATGGCCGCCCCCCCGGAGGTGATGGAGGCGTACGACATATCCAACACGTCCGGCACGGCCACGGTCGGGTCGCAGGTGGTGTTCGTCCAAGGCGAGCCGGATAAGAGCCGATGGCGCAAATACAAGATCGCCACCGTCACCGGGCCGGACGATTACGCCTCCATGGCGGAGGTGATGCGGCGCAGGTTCCGGCGGGTGATGGATGGGGTGGAGGCTGCGCCTTCTTTGTTGCTCATCGATGGGGGGAAGGGGCAGGTGGGCGCCGTGATGGAGGCGGTGCGGCAGGCGGGCGTGGACAATCCGCCGCCGATCCTGGGAGTGGCCAAGGGGGAGGACCGGGAGAACACGGAGACAGACGTATTCCATCTGGCGGGAGGGGCGGCGCCGGTGTCGTTCCAGGGAATGACGGCGGGCCGGTTCATGCTTCAGAGGATGCGGGACGAGGCGCACCGCTTCGCCGTGACGTATCACAAGAAGCTGCGGGACGGGACGCTGACCCGCTCCATGCTCGACGAAATCCCCGGCATCGGCCCGAAGCGAAAGAAGGTTCTGCTGAAAAAGTTCGGCTCCGTGAAGAAGATCAAGGAAGCGGGGGCGGAACAGATCGCCGAAGCGCTGGGAGTGGGGGTGGAGACGGCGCGGAAGATGTGGGAGCGGCTGTAGGCTCGATATTTGTAAAATCTATATAGTATTCCGACGACAGGCACTCGCGGATTTGTGTCCCCCAATATCTATCCGCCCCAGGCCCTTCTGGTCGGGCCTTGACAGAAGTTGTAAAAGTGATCATAAATAATCATATATATCTGAATATCGGAATAGGCAGTATGAGCGAGGCGGAATTCGATTCTCCAACCTGGTGGGGGGAGTATTCTTTCGAGGTGGACCAGATCCATTCCTGGAAGATAGGTCCCATAAAGCTGTATATCCAGATGCGGGCCAACGAGTGGCTTTTTGCTTTCCGGCGGGAGGATGTGTCCGCCGACGTGAAACTGGGGTGGAATCGCACGATGAACGTGGATTCGATTCCCCGCGACTGCGAACTGGAGAGATACGCCTTCAAGGAGGCCCCCCGGCGGATAAAGCTGACCCCCATGCTGGCCAGCAAACAGGTGATCACCCGTCCCACCACTCCGTTTCACCTTATGCCCGGGGAGCAGGTGACCGTATACGCTGGAACACCTGTGTGGGTGAAGATCGAGACCCTGGAGCCGAAAACCAAGCTGACATCCATCTCCACCAGGAGGCTTTCGGACACATGGTTC